>DAISIS010000060.1:0-17230 GCA_036821925.1 Pirellulaceae bacterium | reverse complement strand
TGCCAAAATGGTCCACCTGCACCGAATGATCGATGACCAGGTCGACCGGGATGAGCGGGTTGATGCGCTGCGGGTCACCTCCCAGCCGCTGCATCGCGCTGCGCATCGCGGCCAGATCGACGACCGCGGGCACGCCGGTGAAGTCCTGCAATACGACCCGGGCCGGCGGAAACGGGATCTCGACCGCCGCCAGATCCGTGGCCGACCACGCGGCGAGGTGTTGCACGTCGCTCGGGCGGATCACGTATCCGTCGCAGTTGCGGGCGACCGCTTCGAGCAGAATGCGGATGGAATAGGGCAGGCCGGAGATGCCTCCCAGCCCCTGGTCTTCCAGACGTGCCAGGTGGTAGATGGCTACCGGCCCGCGCGCTGTCTGCAGCCGGGTGCGGATATTCAACAAGTCTGTGGCAGGTGTGTTGTGGCTCATGGTGACGCATTCTACCGCATCGACGCGGTCGGCGGCCACTGGCCCTGCAGCAGAAGCCTGCCGGGTCGGCAGGCGGGCGCGCCGCGCGCCGCGGGTCCGCGACTCAGGCGGTAGCCAGCGATGTCGCCTTGTCCAGCGTCGGCAGCAGCTCGTCCCAGATGACCGCCAGAGCCACGTGGTCGAGCCCGAGAGCGCGGTACACACTGTCGGGCGGCAGCGGCAGACTGTGGACGCCCAGCGACGTCCAGCCGGCACGGCTGCACAGGTAGTTGGTGGCCGCCACCACGCTCACGAACTGGAGGTGCGGACCGGCATAGGCATCCACGCTGTGATGGAACTGAACGGCGTCCACCACGGCGGCGGGAAAATCCCACTGCCGGGCCAGGTAAGCGCCCAGTTGTGCGTGGTCGAATCCGTAGACTGACCGCTCCTCCTCGAGGATGGCCAGCGCGCAGCGCGCACGTGCCACCAGCTGCGCGAACCGGCGATGGACGTGACGATGGATGAGCAGGAAGCCGATGTCGTGCAGCAAGCCGGCGATGTACGCGTCGGCCGGTACGCCGCAGCCGCACACGCGCGAGACCAGGTGGGCGGCCGCCGCCACCGCCACACAGTGATTCCACAGGCCGGCCGTGCGGAACGACCGGTCTTCCATCGGGGACTCGAACATCCGGGACAGATACACGGTGATCGCCAGATTGCGGAATTCGCGGAACCCCAGCAGACGCCCGGCCACCGTCAAGTCCTGCACCTGCCGGTCGAGGTGGTAGTACGGCGAGTTGACGCGGCGCAGCAGCAGCGCGACGAGCGACGGATCGGTCTGGATCAGCTTCTGCAGCTCTTCCAGGCTGCCGGTCGACTGGTTGGCCAACCGCACGATCTCCCGCGCGTTGGCCGAGAACGCCGACGCGCCGGTCATCCGGGCAAACAGTCGCTCCAGCGCCGGGTCACACGAGGGCCCGGCAGCGGTGGGAGGGCGGCGCGTTTTGCTCTTGCGAACCGAGGTCTTCATGGGCGGCTGGGGGCAAGGGGCCAGGATCTGCGCCACAAGTATAGTTCATCGACCGGCCTGCCCCCGGGCAGACGCCGGAGACGTCACCCGTTGCCCGGCATGCCCGGCCAGTTCCGCACGGTCGTCACAACCGGCCCGCTGAGGTTTGACCGGAACGGGGATGAGACGTAGGTTTTCAATGCATTGCCCGTTGCAGTTTCGCCGCTTCGACGAATCGACTTTCCACCGAGAGCAGTCTGCCATGTCCTCATCGTCCGAATCCGACATCCTCTCCCGCCTGGTTGGCAAGCAGCATCGCGACGGCGACCTGTCTGATCCCTGGGAGACGCTGGCCGCCACGGAGCCGACGCACGAGAAGGCGGCCCAGGCGGGCGGCGACGACGACGAGAAGCTCAACGGGTTGCTGCAGCGGATCACCCGGCTGACGCAGGCGGGCAGCGGAGAGGAGCTGGCGGACGCCGCCGCCGGCGCGGAGGCCGACGTGCGGGACGCGAACGTGGACGAGTTCGTGCCGCGCGAGCCCCAGACACTCAGCGAAGTCGGGCTGTCCGAAAGCGAAGTGGAAGCCCTCATTCTCAAACTGCTCCTCTCCCGCGGCGATCTGGTGGGACGCGACATCGCCGACCACATTCGTCTGCCGTTCGTCCTGGTCGACGAACTGCTGCGCAAGTTCAAGCAGGATCAGCTGGTGGTCTATCGCGGTTCGGCGGCCATGAACGACTACCTGTACCAGCTGACCGACCTCGGCCGGGAACGCGCCCGCCGGTATGCCGAACACTGCAGCTATTTCGGCGCCGCCCCCGTCACGCTGGCCGCCTACGTCGACAGCGTCCACGCCCAGTCGCTGGAGAAACAGCATCCGACGGTGGAGGACCTGCGGGACGCGTTCAGCGATCTGCTGATCAATCCGGCCATGCTGGCGCGGCTCGGGCCGGCCATCAATTCCGGCCGCGGCCTGTTCCTGTTCGGAGCGCCGGGCAACGGCAAGACGAGTATCGCCGAACGTGTGACCGCGGCCTTCGGGCAGTCGATCTGGATCCCCCGCGCGATTGGCGTGGACGGCGAAATCATGCGCCTCTACGACCCGATGAACCACGAAGAGCTGCCGGCCGAAAAGTGCGAAGGGCTGCTGGACAGCTCGCGCATCGATCGACGCTGGATCCGCATCCGCCGCCCCACAATCGTGGTGGGTGGCGAGTTGACGATGGACAACCTGGAAGTGACGCAGAACAAATCGACGGGCACCAGCGAAGCGCCGATGCAGATGAAGAGCAACTGCGGAACCCTGGTCATCGACGACTTCGGCCGCCAGCAGATGAGCACCGACGAGTTGCTCAACCGCTGGATCGTGCCGCTGGAAAAACGGTATGACTTCCTGAACATGGCCAACGGCAAGAAGATCCAGGTGCCCTTCGACCAGCTGATCATCTTCTCCACGAACCTCGAGCCGCGCGATCTGGTGGACGACGCGTTCCTGCGCCGTATCCCCTACAAGATCGAAGTCATCGATCCGACGGAGGACGAGTTCCGGGAGCTCTTCCGGGTGATGTGCAAGTCGTACAATATCCCCTTCAACGGCGACGCGATCGACTACCTGATCGACACCCACTACCGGCCGATCTCGCGCCCCTTCCGCTGTTGCCAGCCCCGCGACCTGCTGCTGCAGGTCCGCAATCGCTGCCGCTACGAGCGATGCGAGCCTGTCCTGACGAACGAGATGCTCGACTTCGCCGTGGAAAGCTACTTCGCCGTGATGTGACGCCGCAAGGCGGCCGGTCAGTCAAAGCGTTCGGTCCCGAAATCGAGCGTGCGCTGCGGGTCCTCCCGCTCGGCGTTTGGATTCAGCTCCTTGAACAACAGACTGGGCTGGATGTCGCGATTGTGCTGGTACTTGTCGCTGGCATACTCCCGGATGTCGCCGGCAATCTGGTGGTAGAAAATCTGGCAGATCGGCACTCCTGGATAGATCCGCACCGGCTGCACGGCAAACATCTCGAGTGTCCAGAAGCCGCAGAAGCCCACGTCGCCGAAACCGGCCGTCACGTGCACGAACAGGCCGAGCCGCCCCACCGACGAACGCCCCTCAATCATCGGCACCAGATTGTGGGTCTCCGTGCGTTCCACCGTGCGCCCCAGATACAGCTGGTTCGGGTTGAGTACGATCCCGGTGGGGGGGATCGTGAGCCGCCGCACCCGGTTGCTCTTGCGCATGTCCAGCACCACCTCCTCGTAGGTCATCATCTCGTTGTGCAGCGTGAGGTTGTAGCTGTTCGGGTTGAGATGTTTGGGATCGAACGGGTCGATCACGATGTCGCCACCGAGTTTCTGACGGATCGTTTCCCCGGACAGGATCATGGTCTGCGTCTCCCGGTACGGACCGAATCAGATGACAACTCCCACGCGTGGACAGATATCGTCCAGGATACACCCGGCGCATAGCGGTTTGCGGGCCTTGCAGACCTGCCGTCCGTGGTGGATCACGCGGTGCGAGAAATCGATCCACGCGCGGCGCGGCAACACGGCCATCAGATCCGCCTCAATTTTCTCCGCCGTCTTTTCGCGGGTCAGGCCCAGTCGGCGGGCGATACGCGTCACGTGGGTGTCGACCACGACCCCCGTTGGCTTCCCGAACGCGGTGCCCAGGACGACGTTGGCCGTCTTCCGCCCGACACCCGGCAAAGCCACGAGCAGGTCCATGTCGGCCGGCACGTACCCGCCGTGCAGATCCACCAGTTGCCGGCAGCACGCCTGGATGCTGCGGGCCTTGTTGCGGAAAAAACCGGTGCTCTTGATCTCCTGCTCCAGTCTGGCCAGCGGGACGGCCGCCAGGTCAGCCGCTGTGGGGTAACGCTTGAAGAGGGTCGCCGTGACGATATTCACACGCTGGTCGGTGCACTGCGCAGAGAGGATTGTGGCGATCAGCAGCTGCAGGGGACCATCGTGATGCAGGGCGCAGTCGGCAGCGGGATAGGCGCGCTGCAGCGCCCGGACAACCTGTGCGGCGTAACGCTTTTCGGGAGTCGATGCGGCCATGGAGAGTTCCGCAGTGTTCTCAGCTGTGTGACCGGGCATGCGGCCTCGTCGGCCAATTGTGCACGTCGTGCGCCGGTCGTGTCAAGCCAGCAGGTTGACCGTCCGCGCGGTCAGCTCTAGACTTGAGCACCGGCAACCGCGCGGCCGGTGCGCGGCGCGGGCTGGGGCTGCGCTGCTGTGTCCGACGCCGCGACGTGTGCATTGCGACCTGGACGCGATCGATTCCCTCTGCGGCGCTCAACCGTGACTGACGAACGCTCGATGGCGGCGATGACCGGGCACTATGATTCGCGGTACCTGCAGGGGATCGACTACTTCAATCGCCACGCCTTCTTTCACGCTCACGAAGTGTGGGAGGAGTTGTGGCACGACACGCATGGGCCAGGGCGGCCGTTCTATCAGGGGCTGATCCAGGTGGCCGTCTGCCTGCACCACTTCGGCAACGGCAACCTGCGCGGAGCGCTCAAACTCTACCACAGTGCGACCGAACATCTGCGCGGCTACCTCCCCCGGCACGCGGGACTGGACGTCGCGCAGCTCCTCGAGCAACTGACCGTGTGCTGCGCCCCGCTCCTGCACGACCCGGAACCGGGCCCCCGCGCCAAGCTGGACGCCGATCGGATCCCGGAAATCCGTCTCAGTCCGTCAGGGCGGTGAAACGCCGCTGGCGATCCGCGGGGGATTGCCAGCAGCCCGGAGGCGTGGATACTTGTGTCCAGCGGCATCCTGCCAGACCAGATCAGACACGATCAGGCCAGACCAGACCAAACCAGACGAAGACGCCTTCCCTACTGCGAGTCAACGAACCATGGTGGATTCAACGCTTCCCGCCGGCGACGCTGGTGGCCCGATGGCACAGGTGGACCAGGAGCGGATACGGCAGGCCGTCCGGGAGATTCTGCTGGCCGTCGGGGAGGATCCGGATCGCGAGGGACTGCGGGAGACGCCGGCCCGCGTCGCCCGCATGTATGCGGAGCTGCTCAGCGGGATGCGGGTCGATCCGAAGATCTACCTGGAGAAGTTTTTCACAGAGAAGTACGACGAAGTCGTGTTGGTGCGGGACATCAGTTTCTGCAGCCTCTGTGAGCACCATCTGTTGCCGTTCACCGGCAAGGCCCACGTGGCGTACCTGCCGGCGGGCAAGGTCATCGGTCTGAGCAAACTCGCGCGCGTAGTGGAAACGCTGTCGCGTCGTCCCCAGGTCCAGGAACGGATGACCGAAGACATTGCGAATCTGCTGACCAGCGAACTCAATGCGCGCGGCGTGGCCGTGGTGCTGGAAGCGACCCACACCTGCATGACCATTCGGGGCGTGCGGAAGCCTGACAGCTTCTGCGTCACATCCGCGATGAAGGGGGTGTTTCGCACCAACCTGTCGACACGCTCGGAAGTCATGCAGCTCATCTACGGCCAGCGACGGTAAGTGGCACGGCGGGCCCGACGCTGGTACGATTGTGGCAGGTGCCGCGGCATGCCGCGGGATGGTGACGGATGTTTCAGCAGGTGATCGCGACTGCCCATGGATCAAGAGCGAGAACGGATCCAGGCCGACTTGCGCGGGTTGCTTGACGGCGACGTGTACTGCGACGATGTCTTCGTCCAGATGTATGCCGCGGATGCCAGCGTGTATGAGATCCGGCCGTTGGGTGTGGTCCGCCCGCGCGGGCTGGCGGATGTCGTGGCGTGCGTACAGTACGCGGCCGAGAACGAGATTCCCCTGCATGCCCGGGGGGCCGGCAGCGGGCTGGCGGGCGAGTCGATTGGCCCCGGTCTGGTCGTCGATTTCTCCTACGCGATGCGGCGGATTCTGGCCTGGGAGCATGAGGCGGTCCGCGTCCAGCCGGGTGTGGTGTGCGCCCTCTTAAATCGGTTCCTGGCTGAACGCGGCCGCACGTATGGCCCCGACCCCGCGACCCTCAATGTCTCGACCATGGGCAGCGTCCTGGCGCTCAACAGCGCCGGCAGCCACTGGCTGCGGTACGGGTCGGCCCGGGATACCGTGCTGTCACTGCAGGTGGTGCTGGCCGACGGCTCCGTCATCGAAGCCTCCCGCCATGCCGTCGAGGAGCCGGCCAGCAGCGATCCGGGGGTGGCGCGCCGGCAGGCCCTGGTCCGCGATCTGGCCAGCGTGCTCGAGCCGGCCCGGTCGCTGATCGAGCAGCACACGCCGAAGACCAAGGTGAACCGATCGGGCTACCATCTGGCCGATGTGCTCCGCGACGGCACCCTGGATCTGGCCCGCCTGCTGGTGGGCTCCGAGGGCACGCTGGCGCTGATCACGGAAGCCACCGTACGCACCGAGCCGCTGCCCAAGTGCGTGGGCGCGGTGCTGCTGTTCTTCGACCGGCTGGAATCGGCAGCCCGCGGGGCCCTGGAGATCGCGGGAATGGACGCGTCCGCCTGCGACTTGATGGACCGCCGGCTGCTGAGCATCGCGCGTGAAGCCGATGTGCGCTTCGACCTGTTCATCCCGCGCGACGCCGAGGCGGTGCTGCTGGTCGAGGTGCAGGGCGAGACGCCGGACGAGGTGCGGCAACGCATGCAGAACCTGGTCGTGCGGATCCAACGCCGCAAACGCCTGGCCTTCGACTCCCGCGCGTCGCTCGATCCCGAAGATGTGCAGCTGTTCTGGCAGCTGGCGCGCCGAGTGGTGCCCAGCCTGTACAGCTTGCGAGGCTCGACCCGGCCGCTGCCGTTCGTCGAGGATATCGCTGTCCCGCCAGCTGCGCTGCCCGATTTCCTGGTGCAAATGCAGAATGTCCTGAAAGCCCACCAGGTTACCGCCTCGCTCTATGCACACGCCGCACAGGGTCAACTGCACATCCGCCCCTTCCTGGATCTGGCCAGCCCCGATTGTCTGGGCAAGATGCGGGACGTGGCGACCGATCTGTATCAGCACGTGCAGGACGTTGCCGGGACGATCAGCGGCGAGCATGGTGACGGACTCAGCCGCTCGTGGTTCGTCCAGCAGCAGTATGGTCCCCTCTACGACGTGTTTCGGCAGGTCAAACGCATCTTCGACCGGCAGAACATCCTCAACCCCGGCAAGAAGGTGGCCGACGCGCCGCAGGCGGTGACCGCGAACCTGCGGACGGTGGTGGCCCGCCCGGTTACGACGGAGGGGGCCGGTGGCGCGGCTGAGCCGGGGGCAGAGCAGGCCGCAGCGCCGTTTGCGCCGCAGCTGGCCTGGCGCACCGCTTCCATGGATTACGCGGCGCGGACCTGCAACGGCTGCGCGCGCTGCCGCACCCAGCTGCCTGACGAACGGATGTGTCCCATCTTCCGCGGCGGGCCGCGCGAAGAGGCGGCCCCCCGGGCGAAGGCCAATCTGATGCGCGCCATCCTCACCGGCCGCCTCGAGCCGGCCGTCCTCGATGGCGAGGACCTCAAGAAACTGGCCGACCTGTGCGTGCACTGCCATCAGTGCCGCCTGGAGTGCCCCGCGAACGTGGACATTCCGAAGTTGATGGTCGAGTGCAAAGCACAATACGTCGTCACCAACGGACTACGCCCCACCGACTGGTTCCTGGCCCATCTGGATCGGGTCGGCGCGTGGGGATCGTTGCTGCATCCGTTGGCCAACTGGGCGATGGGGAATCGCCAGATGCGGTGGGTCCTCGAACGTGTGTTGGGCGTGGCCCAAGGGCGGAAGCTGCCCCGGTTTGCCGCCAGCAGTTTCATCCGCCGGGCGCATCGTCGCCGGCTGACACGTCCCACACGCCGCACCGGCCGGAAAGTGGTCTTCTTTGTGGACGTCTACGCCAACTGGCATGACGTGCAACTGGCCGAGGCGCTGGTGGCCGTGTGTGAACACAACGGGATCGCCGTCTATGTGCCCCCCACCCAGCTGCAATCCGGCATGGCGGCCGTCTCCATCGGCGCCGTTGATGTCGCCCGGAAGTTCGCGGTCCATAACGTGCAGCTGCTGGCCGAAGCGGTGCGTCAAGGTTACCGCATCGTGACGGCGGAACCGGCGGCCGCGCTGTGCCTCACGCATGAATACCGGTATCTCGTGGAAGACGATGACGCGCGGCTGGTGGCTGACAACACCAGCGAAGCGTGCACCTACCTCTGGAAACTCCACCAGGAAGGACAACTGGAACTGGACCTCAAGCCGGTCAACGCCGTGCTGGGATACCATCTGCCCTGCCACCTGCGGGCGCTGGGGGGCGGCATGCCCGGCTATCAGTTGCTGCGGCTCATTCCCGGCCTGACCGTCACGCCGATCAGCGATGCCTGTTCCGGGATGGCCGGTACGTTCGGATTGCGGCGTGCCAATTACCGCAGCAGCCTGCGCACCGGCTGGGGATTAATCTCCGCGCTGCGCTCGCCCCTCATCCAGCTGGGAACCACCGAGTGCAGCGCCTGCAAGATCCAGATGGAACAGGGCACCACGAAAGCCACCGTCCACCCGCTCAAGGTCCTGGCCCTGTCCTACGGACTGATGCCGGAACTGGCCGCCTTGCTCACCCGCAAAAGTGAGGAGCTGATCGTGTCATGAAAGTGTGTGTCAGGCTCTTCGCCGCGGCCCGGCAGCAGGTGGGGCAGGATCGGGTGTCTGTGGAGTTGCCCGAGGCGGCCACGGTCGCCGACCTGCGCAGGGGATTGGCCGAACAGTATCCGGCGCTGCAGGACCGAGCCGCCCGCCTCCTGTTCGCCGTGGACCGCCAGTACGCGACAGATGACGTGTCCCTGGCGGCGGACGCGGAGATCGCCGGCTTTCCGCCGGTCAGTGGTGGCTGATCAGGAGTGCACGCGGCCGGTATACTCAAGCAGGCGTGATTCGCTTGTGCTCAACCACCGCCGCCCGGTGCGGCGCGATGCCGCGGCAGGACCAGCATGATCCGCGTTACTGACCACGAGATCGATGTGCACGAAGTGTTGTGCCGGGTGCGGTCGCCACAGGCTGGCGCCGTGGTCCTGTTCCTGGGCACCACGCGCGAGTTTACACATGGGCGCCGCAGCGTATCATTGGATTACGAGTGCTATCCGGAAATGGCGGAGGCCGAATTGCAGCAGCTGGAACGCGCGGCGCGTCAGCGGTGGACACTGGTTGATGTCTGCGTGGTCCATCGCGTGGGACATCTGGAACTGGGGGAGATCAGCGTGGCGATTGCGGTGAGCGCGGTGCACCGCCAGGCTGCGTTCGAAGCCGGACGCTGGCTGATTGACCGCCTCAAACAGGTCGTGCCCATCTGGAAGAAAGAAAACTACGCGGACGGGACCACCGAGTGGGTGAATCCGGCCGGCGAACAGCAAGACAGCTCCCCACCGTGACGATGGCGCGTGGTGCGACGTGACCATAATGACTGCCTGGGAGAGGCGGATGCAAAGTGAAGGGCCTCTGGTCGACCGCTTCGGTCGGGTTCACGACAATCTGCGCGTGAGCGTGACCGATCGCTGCAATCTGCGCTGCTTCTACTGCATGCCGGAGGAGGCGGTGCAGTTCCGGCCGCGCAGCGAGATCCTCCGTTTCGAGGAGATCGAGCGGTTTGTGCGGATCGTGGTCGCGCTGGGCGTGCGCCGGCTGCGGATCACGGGGGGCGAGCCGCTGGTGCGCGCGGGACTCCCGACGCTGGTCCGCCAACTGGCGGCCATCCCGGGTGTGGCCGATCTGGCCATGACGACCAACGGCCTGCTGCTGGCGGAACACGCCGCCGCCCTCCGCGCCGCCGGGCTGCGCCGGCTGAACATCAGCCTGGACTCGCTGCAGGAGACCACCTTCCGCCGCATCGCCCGCCGGGAAGGGCTGGCCCGCGTGCTGGCCGGGATCGACGCGGCCGTGCAGGCCGGCTTCGACAAGATCCGGCTCAACACCGTGGCCATTCGCGGGATCACGGAGTCGGAAGTCATCGCACTGGCCGAGTATGCGCTGGCGCATGCCATGGAACTGCGGTTCATCGAGTTCATGCCGCTCGACGCGGACGGCAACTGGCATTCTCAGTACGTGTTGCCGGGTGCCGTGATCCGCGCGCAGCTGGAACAGCGATTCGGGCCGCTCGTGCCGGTCACGCGCGGGGATCCCAGCCAGCCGGCAGTCGACTACGCGCTGGCCGACGGTGGCGGACGGATCGGGTTCATCAACCCGGTGACAGAGCCTTTCTGCGGTGATTGCAGCCGCTTGCGGATCACGGCCGAAGGACAGGTGCGTAACTGCCTGTTCTCGACCGTCGAGTGGGACGCCCGCGCGCTGCTGCGGCAGGGGGCCAGCGACGAGCAGGTGGCCGACTTGGTGCGACACTGTATCGGCGCGAAGAAGGCCGGCCACGGCATCGACTCGCCGGAGTTCATCCGGCCGCGGCGCGCGATGTACGAACTGGGCGGGTGAGGGCGGCGGATCGCGCCCGGCCGTCAGCTGGCCCCCACCCAGGCCGCCATTTCGCCGCTGTGGTCATCGGGCGGCACCTCGAGTGACAACTTGACCGTCACGCGCGTCCCTTGCTGCGGGCTGCTCTCGATCGTCGCTCCGCCACCAAACAGCTGCGCCCGTTCCCGGATGCCGGCCAGGCCATAACGGTCGCTCGGCACCGCCTCGGGATTAAAGCCCACTCCATTGTCCTGGATCTCCAGAATCAGGAAGCGGGTGCCGATCTGGGTGAGCCGGATGTCGACGCGCGTGGCGGCGCCGTGCCGGCGTGCATTGTTGAGCGACTCGCGCGCAATGCGGAAGATCGTGGCCTGCAGGAGCGCCGGCAGCCGCTCGCACTCGATGCGGTGCGTGAACGTGATCTGCATGTCCCCCCGCGCCTCTTCTTCCCCGATCAGGAACTCCAACGCGTCAAGGATCCCCATCTCGTCAATAATCATCGGGCGCAGCTCGCTGATCAGCCGGCGCCCTTCGTTCACCGCGTGGGCCAACAGCGCCACGGCGCTGTCGAACCGGGTGGTGGCGGACGGTTCCACCTTGTCGAGCGAGTGACGCAGGCCCTGCAGAATCATCCGCGCCCCCACCACTTCCTGGATGAACCCGTCGTGGATCTCGTATGCTACCATGCGCCGCTCACGGTCCTGCAGTTCAAGCAGATCACGCAGCAAGCCCTCCTCGGCCTGCAGCTTCTGAATGGCCAGCTTGTGCTGCGTAATGTCGGACGCCAGCAGGACCAGCCCGGCGATCGTGCCGTGCAGCCGCATCGGGCCGATGCGCATGAGCTGCCACGCCGACTCGCCGAACCGGCGCACGAAACGCACTTCCAGCACCGCGACGCGGTTCGTCTCCAGCACGGAGGCGATCGCCCGCCGCAGCGGCTCGTGGCTTTCGGCCGGTACGAAGTCGTACACGGGGCGGTTCAGCACATGGTCCTGCGGCAGACCGGTCGCCGTGCGATTTACCTCCAGGATCGTGCCGTCCAGACCCAGAAACAGGATCAAGTCCTGGGCCGTGTTGAGGATCGACTCGCGGCGCATGTCCAGCAACGGGTCGTTCCACATCGACGCCACGCACCCGGCAATCTCACCCTCCGCTCGCAGCGGTGCCACATACCCGTGGTAGGTCGCCTCCGCCAGCATGAACGCCACGGGGCCCGTGGTCCCGGAAAGCGCCTGCTGATGCGCAGCAATCGGCGGAAACGCGGCATTCGTCGTGCCGAAAATCTCGCACAACGTCCGGCCACACAGGTCGCCCACCGCGGCGACGATGCGGGGCACCGCAGCACCCTGGCAGGTGACCACGCGCAGAGCTCGGTCAGTAGACCAGACGATGCCGGGGATCGACGCGGCCACCAGATCCTGCCACGGACCAGCCCCGACGCGGGAGACGTGGCTGCACTCTAACATGCGGCAACCCCTCAGAATACCGGACCCGACTCGACAGGCTGTGACACCGGCCGTCGACCGATCGCCCAAATCGGGCAACACCGGCTGCCCGTCCCTCCCGGATACTGCAGACGCACCGGCAATCCAGCGCGCGGCCACATCGGCACGGGGTCGACCGGCAACGTCTAGCCGAACCAACCCTTCTTGCTGAACGCCTTGAGCGCCTTGTCTTCGGTCTTGTATATGTCGAAGACCTTGTTCAACTTCATGATCTTGAACACTTCCTGCACGTTGCCGCAGATGTCCGACAACTTCAGGTCAACCGAGTCCATCTTGCACTTCTTGTTCAGGAGGACCAGCTTGCCGATCATCGCTGACGACATGAAATCGACACCGGTGAAGTTCAGGACCATCTTCTTCTCCGCCGCCGCGGCGGTATCGGCAGCTGCAATCAGCTCGCTGCCGATCTTCTGGATCTTGGCCTCGTCCAGAATCTTTGAGTCGGTGAAGCTGACGACCAGTACACCTTCGTTTTCCTGAGTTCGCAAAGACCCCATAGCCGTTGTCCGATGCTGAGTTGCTGGAACAGAGCCACGCCCAGGGCGTTCCGCCCTCCGCCGGTGGGTTGACAGCCACCAGATTACCAAGCTTCCCGGGCAGATGCAATCACTCCCCGGCATCCACACGTGCCCCCGGACCCGCGGCGTGCTGGGAACCGGTTCCCGACCGTGCTAGAGTGGTCTGGTACGCAACCATACGCAACCAGCTGGAGGTGCAGTGGGCGATGCGATCGATGCTGTGTGCCATGGCGTTGGCGAGCGGTCTGCTGGCCGGCCTGGCGGGGCCCGGTGGGGCGGCCGCGCCAAACGTCGTTGTCATTCTGGCCGACGACATGGGTTTTTCGGACGCCGGCTGCTACGGCGGTGAGATCCAGACACCCAATCTGGACCAGTTGGCGGCGCACGGCCTGCGCTTTACGCAGTTCTATAACACCGCGCGCTGCTGGCCGACACGCAGTGCCCTCATGACGGGCTATTATCCGCAGCAGATCCGCATGGACCCGCCGCACGACCGGTTGCCGACCTGGGCCCGCCTCCTGCCCCACCACCTGCGCCCACGCGGCTACCGCTGCTATCACGTCGGCAAGTGGCATGTGACCGGTGCGCCGGGCCCCGTCGCCGACGGCGGGTTCGACCACTCCTACTGGTTCGAGGATTGGGATCGCTACTTTTCGCCCTCCCAGCATTTCGCAGACGACGTCCAACTGCCGCCGGTGGCCCCGGACAGCGGATACTACGCCACCACTGCCTTTGCCGATCGGGCGATCGGCTTCCTGCGCGACCACGCCAGCCGGCACGCGGCACAGCCGTTCTTCCTGTACCTCGCCTTCATCGCCCCGCATTTCCCGTTGCACGCCCTCCCCGACGACATCGCGCGCTGTCGTGACCGATACCTCGCCGGCTGGGATGCCACTCGCCAGCGACGGTCCCAACAATTGCGCGATATGGGCGTGGTCGCGACGGAACTCGCCCCGCTCGACACGCGACTCGCGCCGCGCTATTTCCAGCCGGCGTTGCTCAGCACGGTCGGCCCGGGCGAAGTCCCCCGTGCCATCCCGTGGAGCGAGCTGACGGCGGACCAGCAACGGTTCCAGGCGACCAAGATGGCCATCCACGCAGCGATGGTCGAGCGGATGGATCGTGAGATCGGCCGCGTGCTCGAACAGTTGCGGGCCATGGACGCCTACGACAATACCGTGGTCTTCTTCCTCTCCGATAACGGCGCAGACGCCACGCTGATGGTCCGCGGCGAGGGGCATGATCGCGCAGCAGAACCCGGCTCGTGGCGCTCCTTCCTGTGTCTCGGGCCCGGGTGGGCCAGCGCCTGCAATTCGCCCTTCCGGCGCCACAAGATCTGGGTCCATGAGGGTGGCATATCAACCCCCTTGATCGTGCATTGGCCCGCAGGGCTGACTGCCCGCGGTGAACTGCGGCACACCGTGGGGCACGTGATTGACCTACTGCCTACCATCGTGGAACTGGCGGGAGGCCGGATGCCGAGCGAACATCACGACCCGGCCACGCCACCTCTGCCCGGCCGCAGTCTGGTGGCGGCCTTGCAGGGCGACGAGGCCGACCGCCAGCGGGTGCTGTACTTCCACCACGAAGGCAACCGCGCGCTGCGCAGCGGAGACTGGAAACTCGTGTCGGCCCGCGAAGATGGCAATACGTGGGAACTGTTCGATCTGCACATGGATCGCGGCGAGAACCACAATCTGGCTGCACAGCATCCGGACCGGGTCCGCCAGCTGGAAACACAGTGGAAGACGCTGGACGCCAGCTTTCAACAACTCGCCGAATCACCCGAGCCGTAACCCGGCTCGACCCCGTCACGCTAGACGTTTTACACCACCGCGCCAGTTCAGAACCCGCCAATGTACCAAGTGGGACCCCACACCTCGGCCCACACCGTCGCGCGAGACATGTCGCGGGAATTGATCAGCGAGCCAGAGCCTTGGTAGCCGGACCGGTTCCGACTGCTGCGGGACGCTTCTGCCTGCGGACTGCCATATTGCGGCGTCTCCCCCGAGCGGGCTCCAGCCGTGGCTTGAGCTATATGCTGGGCCGCCACCTGCGCGTCACGATGCTCCACCGCAATCTGACGGCTCTTCTCCGCCGCCTGCTTCATCCACACCAGAGCGTCGTGCTTGGCCTGAATGCGTTTGAGAATTACCAGCATCTGCGCGGCATCTGCGTTGACGATGTCGTTGCGCAGCTGCTGGATGTCCGCCTCGCTGTACATGGCCTGGACCCGCAAGAATCCGCGCAGCCACGTCGTTGTCTGCTGCCACTTCTCGCTCTCGACGTACTCCCGCAAGTCCTTGGTCTGGTCCAACCATTGGGCGAGTTGGCTGGTCGACATCTGGGCGACCGCCGCCCGGATCTTGTCCATGTCCTCTCTGCGCAACAGATCGGACTCGGTCAGGTATCGGTCAAGCCACTGGAGCGTCAACTCACGCCGCTCCTCAATCGGCAGGCTGGCATCGTCCGTCAGTTGGCCTGAGGCCCGCGTGGCCAGAGACAGCAGCAGACCGATGAGCACGAGCATCCCCATTGCGGCGGCCACTCGCCGCATCACGGATAATGTGACACGTAAGAACTGGCAATTGTTGTTCATGGCTCTCTCTTGGTTTCGCAGGGGATCTGTCCTGGTCGACACCGGCACCCGCACCGGAAGTATATCCCCGACCCGCTCGAGGAGAAACGTGGATTCCCCTGCAGGCGGCCGGCGGCACCCGCCGGCGCTGAACGCTGCGTGCCGCTCACGCTGCTCAACAATAGTTATCGGCATCTTGCCGCGACCGTTGACTATTAACCCCTGCTGGCAGCCAAAGCCCGCAATTCGCGTGCTCGGCCAGCCGCGGTCTGCGACCGCATGCCGGGTCATAAAGCAAATGATTGCCACGCTTTGCTCAGCTTGCCCAGATCTCCTGTGACGCGGCCGGCTAAATACTATGTGAGGTGTGCCTGTTGGTCCCCGGTCTGGTCTGGTTCCCGCCGGTGTCCGCGCGCGGGCCGAGTGCCTGGGGAGCGTCTCTCTTTTGGATTTGATGTTTATTTCTTTGACTTCAGGTCCAGAATTTTCGATCGAGAAGCCGGAAGTTGACCGCTTCCGACAGGTGGGGCAACTCGATTTCGGCGCTTGAGTCCAGATCTGCGACCGTGCGGGCAACCCGCAGGATTTTGTCGTGCGCGCGGGCCGACAGGCCCAACTCGTTGACGCTGGACTTGAGCAGTCCCAGGCATTCGTCGTTGAGTCGGCAGTACTGGCGGATCTGGCGGGGGGCCATGTGCGCGTTCGAGCGCGATGTGGTACCGGCGAACCGCGCCTGCTGACGCTCTCGGGCGCGAATCACTTGATCCCGCATCTCACCACTGCTGGTCCCCGCCTGCTGGCTGGAGAGCTCCTTGAATGGAACCGCGGGGACTTCAATGTGAATGTCAATTCGATCGAGCAGCGGGCCGCTGATCTTGCCGATGTACTTTTCGATCTGGGGGGGCGTACAGTGACACTCGCGCCGTGGATCGGTACGGAACCCACAGGGGCACGGGTTGAGCGCCGCGACCAGCATGAACTCCGCCGGAAACGTGGTGGAAGTCAACGCGCGGGAGATCGTCACGACCCCGTCCTCCAGCGGTTGGCGCAGCACCTCGAGCGTGCGACGGTTGAACTCCGGTAACTCGTCGAGGAACAGAACGCCGTGGTGCGACAGACTGATCTCGCCAGGGACCGGGATACTGCCACCCCCCACCAGCCCCGCGTCGCTGATGGTGTGGTGCGGCGAACGGAACGGGCGTCGTGCGAGCAGCGGTTGGCCGGGTGGCAGTCTCCCCAGCGCACTGTAGACTCGCGTCGACTCGATGGATTCCGTGGCGGTCAGCGGTGGCAGGATCGACGGCAGACGCTTGGCCAGCATCGTCTTGCCGGACCCCGGCGGACCCAGCATCAGGAGGTTGTGCGCGCCGGCGGCGGCGATCACCAGCGCGCGTTTGGCCATTTCCTGGCCACGCACGTCGGAGTAGTCGTCGTCGTAGTGTGAGAGTGTGTTGAACAACTCCTGCAGTCGCGAGGGCACCGGGTCGATGTCGATGTGTCCGGCAAAGAACGCGGCGGCCTCGGCCAGCGACGAAACGGGAATCACCTCCAACTGCTCGACGACCGCCGCCTCTGCCGCATTGGTGTCGGGCACGACGATCCCGCGCAGGCCCTTCTGCCGCGCGGCGGACATGGCCATCGACAGCGCCCCCTTGGCGGGGCGCGTGCGCCCCTCGAGCGACAACTCGCCCACCACCGCATACTGGTCGAACCGCTCGGACGCCAGCTGCCCGCTGGCGGCCAGCACCCCCAGCGTGATCGGCAGATCGAACGAAGCGGCCTGCTTCGGGAGTTCCGCCGGGGCCAGGTTGATGACCACCCGGTCATACGGCCGTTGAAAGCCCGAGTTG
>DAISIS010000059.1:0-17240 GCA_036821925.1 Pirellulaceae bacterium | reverse complement strand
CGGCGAAAGTCGTCAGTCCACTGGCGTTGACCGTGAGCTTGCGTTTTCTGGCTGCAGAGTCGGCGTTGACTGTCTCGTGGAAACTGGCCGTGGTGGCGTCGATGGTCACGTCAGTGGTCAGCACGACAGTGTCGGCAAACTCCACCGTCGATGCATGGATATGGCTGCCCCCCAAATCCGTGAGGCCGCCCGCGTCGGTGGTCAAGCTGGCAATCGGCGCACTGCTGCCGATGGCCCCAGAAAGACGTGTGACGCCACTGGAGCTGAGCGTGAGCGATCCGAGATCATCGATTGTCCCATCGAGAAGAATGTCGCCACTGCCAGTCTGGATCGTCAGATCGCTCCGCTGGCCTGTGAGGGCACCGAGGTAAACGCTTCCGCCGGCGCCCAGTCCGGTGGAGAACAATGTTGCGGCACCTTCGTCGAGGGCGACGACGCCGTCCAGGACCAGATCACCCTCCTGGGTAATGATGTCCGCGCCGGCGCGAAATGTGATCGTGGACGCATGCAGCTCCAGACTGGTCCCGGCCGTGGCATTGGCGCTGGCATCGACGGAGGACTCGACGACTATCTCATCGGCCCAGAGTTGCACGTTGCCGGACTCGAGCTGTGCGACGATGCCCGCCGCATACGCGCCGTCAATCGTGATCGCACTGAGAACCCGCCGATCCTCCAGTTCCAGCAAACGCAGGCTCGGATAGATGTGTGAACGCGGCCGCAGGGCAGGGGGGGACCCCAGCATCCACTTCCGCAGCTTTCGGTAGGTTCGGCTACGCCGAGGAAACCGCACGACATCATCCTCATCAACCGCGTGAAAAGCCGCAGACCCTGAGATCCGAACGGCAGACGTCGACAGAGCACCAAGTACCTTCTCTCCATCTTCGTTACGGACCGTCATCACTGCAACGCAATTGCCTGCTCCGGGGAGTACCGAGTGCACCGCCCCGACGGAAACCCCGGGGGAGCGACATGGCATGCGACGTAACATGTGTGTGTGTCAGGAGTTGTGATTTTCTTCAGGCCTCCGGCGCCCTGGTCCTGTCCGGATGACGACTTGCCGACCGGCCTGCGGCCATGGCCGGTGGAAGCTCGCTCCCGGAATTTGACGCCTGCGCCAAGCCGGTCACTCGTTCGAGGATTCAGGGAGGCTGCGCAGAACAGGGGGATGGCGGAGATCTTGCTTAGCGCGCTGGTCAGCAGTGATGTGCCGACTGGGCTGCCGACGAAGACTCTGACTATGCAGGGTGGGCCGGAGAAACCGGTCCCAGCGCACGCAGCAGACTTATTGGCCCCGGACGATTGCCCATGCGAAGTCACATTCAAAGGCTCATTTGTTTCGGCACTCGAACGATGGTCCCGTCGCGACTCTCGGTTCTCGCGGGCCGGCTCGCTGTAGCGGCGGTTGGCCTGGTTCTGGTGGCGGCCTCTGCAGGTCTGGGCTCGACGCCGGCTGCGCCAGCCACATCGGCGGGCCCGGTTCGCCAGGGTGCGCCGGATGAAACGCATCCCGTGCGCCGCAGCAATCCTGATGAGAACGATGCGGCACGTGCGGGAGTTGGAGCAGCTACCGCCGTGATGGACTTCGAGACACGTCCGTTGAATTCGTTAACGGCGAACATCGGCCACAAGACGGGTGAGGAGCCGGCCGACGCTGCGCGAGACCACCTGGTGCGGTTGCAGACGGGGGCCGGCAGCGGCATGTTCGCGCGCACGTGGCCAATTGCCTGCTACCAATGGGAATCACCGGCTTTGGCCCATCGCCCGCTGTACTTCGAAGAAGTGAATCTCGAGCGATATGGCTACCGACCTAGGCACCTCCGGGTGGTTCAGCCGGTCGTGTCAGCCGGGCAGTTCTTTACCACGGTTGTGGCGTTGCCCTACCAGGCATTTGCGGAGCCGGCCCGCAGGCCGGTCTACACGCTTGGGCACTATCGCCCGGGGAGCAACGTTCCGTACCAAGTGATTGCTCCGCCGTGGAGTTGTCGCGGCACCGCCGCACAGGCGATCGCGGTCACGGGGCTGATCTTTCTGATCCCCTAGCGCGTCACAAGGCAAGCCGCAGGAACTGCGACCGGTAGCGCACCAGTCGCTGGGCAAGTGACTGAGGGGCGGCCAGGATCTTGGCCTGGCCGCGCGCACCGACGAGAAGCCCCGGCGGGCAGTCGTCGATGACCACGCGCGCCTGGTAGGATGTGGTTGCTGGCGGTTGCATCTCCGCCTGCCCCGGACCCTGTCGAGCGGGCAGAACCTGCTGAGCGGTAAGCTCGCGCGGCACCACCTGGAGTTCCGTCTTGGCCACCTCGACAACCGTGCCGTGCAGAACGCGACCGGGCAGAGATGCGAGCTTCAGCCGCACCCGCTGCCCGTGGCGCACGAACTCCATATCTTCCTGACCGATCACCAGGATCGCCTCCAGCTGTGCTGGATCGCCGACCACGCAAGCCAGTGTCCCGCTGACCAGGTAGGCCCCCCTGTTTCTCGGCTCCAGCAGTGCGCCGGACCAGGAGTTCAATGCGTTGCGCTGGTGGGGAGGATCGAACACGCGCGGCGGCGCGATCACGGTGCCCGCGGCGGGAGCGCGGATCAGGAGGTGTTGTTGGTCGAGTTGCCGCTGGCGCAGTCGTGCGTCATGGTCGGTCAGAGCCGCTTCGGCGGCCGGGATCTGAGCGGCAACGCTCGGGTCATCCAGCAGTCGCAGCCGGAAACTCTCGAGCCTCAAACGCTGCTGCTCCCGCTGGCCGGTCAACTCGGCAATTTCCCGCTCGACCTCCGCACTGGCCAACCGAACGAGGACCTCCCCCTGACGCACACGCGTCCCGGGCGGAACGGCTTCCAGCAACCGGCCCGGCACTGCGACGTAGACATAGTGGCCGCCCTGCGGCTGAAGCACCAGCGGGGCGCTGACGCGGAAGGGCAGGGGAATGAACAGCGCTGCGATCACCAGCAGCAGGCACACGCACAGGACCCGCACCAGCCGTCCAGTTCCCGCCGGCTCCCGCAGCGCCGGACGAACGGCCCATCTGCCCAGTCGCACCACCGGCGGGGCGATCATCCCGACAAGCGTGGCGGCAGCGATCAGCCCGGCCACGAGCTCCAGGCCGTACGGTTTCAGGATCCGGTGGAGGAGCCACAGGACGCCCAGCACCACACACCACCGGTAGATCGGCGAAACGATCCCGTACAGACCGATCAGCATGCGCATGCGTTGGGGAAGATACCGGTCCTCGACGACTGCACCGCCAAGGAAAAACCTCCGCAATGCCCGGCTGACGAACGTGCGCGACTGTTCGCTCAGATTCGGCGTCTCCAGCCAGTCGGCGAGCACGAAATAGCCGTCGTAACGCAAGAGGGGATTGCCGTTCAACAGCAGCGTGTTGAGTGAGCAGATCACGACGATATTCAGCAGCAGTGTGTTGAGTGGGCCTGGTTCGCTCCACCACCAGAGGAACAGGCAGATACTGGCCAGGATGATCTCCACGAGAATCCCGGCGGCCGAGATGGCGATCCGGTGCCACTTATCGGTCAGCAGCCACGCATCGGAGACGTCACAATACAGGCAGGGAGTGCCGACCAGCAGCATGAGCCCGATGTCGTGGCATTCGCCGCCGAAGTGTTTGCAGACCATCGCATGGCCCAACTCGTGCAGGCACTTGGCGCAGGCCAGTGCCACCGCCAGCCCCAGCAGATCACGGGCCTGGAACGACTCCGCAGCCTGGCGGAGCCTCTGCGCCAGCACGTCGAACTCGACCGCGGCCAGCAGCAGCGCAGATATCACAAGTCCGAGACATCCCAGGAGGAACCAACGCGAGAACATCCAGGCGCACAGCGGGTACAGCCGGCGCAACAAACGCTCGGGATCCACACCGCGGAACCGGAGCGACAGGATGTTGCTCAGCGTCTGTATCCGCATGCGGCGGCGACGTTGCGCACGCCGCCGCAGCAACGTGTCGGCCTGGCCCGGGGATTCTGCCAGGACCAGCCCCGACTCGTGCAGGCGGCTCAAAAAACTCTCCAGTTGACCAAAGGTCACCCGGCGCGGCGCGAAATCGGTTTCCAGCCGAAGTTGCAGGTCCCGGAGACTCGCTCGGCCGTCGAGCATGTGCAGGATCGCGTGCTCCTCGTCGGCGAGATGGAAATACCGCAACGCCAGCGGGTCCTTCACGAGCCAGTAACGCACCGAACGGTAGAACTGGGGGACAATCACCAGGTCGGGACGAACGCGCAGGGGCAATCGGCGGGCGGCGGCAGCGGCGAAGGTATCGCATGCGGAACTCATCCGGCCGGCTTCCTCTCGAGGATCATGCGGGCTTTCATGCCTGGGCGCAGTCGCAGTTCGCTGTTCTCGACCTCCACCCAGATCCGGACCTGGGCGTTAAAGGGATCAATCTCCGGATCGACAAACACGATCTTCCCCGGAAACTCCACGCCCGCCCCCGCGGGCAGGTCGACCAGCACACGCACCGGCCGGCCCTGCAGGTCGTGGCTCCAGTGCTCCGTGGGCACGAAGCCTTCGGCCCGCAGTCGATCCAGCCGGAGGATCCGGACCACGGCATCCCCCGGTTTCACCCATTCTCCGCGATGGCGATGAACCTGCACCACCACCCCCGCCAGCGGCGCTGTGATCTTGTGCTGCTCCACCAGCTGCTGGGCCGCCTGATAGTCGTTCTCCTTGACCCGGTGGTTGAAACCGGCAATCGTGAATTCGTGCTCGGACTGTTCCACCTCCAGCCGCGCCTTCTCGACAATCAGACGCAGGCGGTCCATCTCCGACTCCGAGATGCTCTTCGAATACCGCTCATTCGACTCCGTGGAACGCCGCAGCTCGGCTTCCGCCACTTCCACTGACTTCCTGGCGAACCGCACGTTCACCGTATTGGCGGCATTGGCCCGGGCGATCTCCAGTTCGGTCTGGGCGTGTTCCGCAGCCAGCCGCGCCTGCGTGTCATCGATGTGAGCCACCGCCGCCCCTTCTTCAACCATCTGCCCTTCGACCACGTCGATGCTGGCCAGGACGCCGGACTCCCGCGCCGGGACGTCCGCCTGCTCGACCAGCCGCAGCAGCATGGAGGGGATCACGATGTCGGAACGTCCGGCCGGATCCTGCGGACCGGCCGCTAACGTCACCGCAGCGAAGCACACCCAGCAACATGCAAGCGACATGGCATCCCCTCAAAACAGAATCCAGGTTCGCACGAAGTCGAGGAGATCGTGCAGCCACACGTATCCGCTCGCGCGCTGTCCGCAATGGATCCGGGCGACGACGCCCGCCCCCGGCAGACGCTCTGTGATCTCCGCAGCCTCGACGTCGACAGTGGCCCACACCACGGCACCTTCGCTCTCCGTAGTCTCCGTACGCCCCCCCACGCTGGCGAGCTTCCCCTGTCGGACCTGCGCCGGATCGGTCAATAACGCAAACGATACAGCCAACTTGTCCGCCGCCTGACGCTGCGCCTCGGACAGGTGCCGCATCCGCCGCTCGGGCACCCGCAGCTCTACATGCCAGGGGCCGGTCAGGTCGGCCACCGTCAAGAGCACCTGCCCGCGGGCCACCGGCCGCGCAGCCAGCAATTGCTCCGCGCTCCACGTCAGCACGATGCCGTCGATCGGGCTGCGAATCTGCAGCGCCGACTGCTGCTGCTGCACAATCTCGTACTGCGACTCCAGGCCGGCAATCAACGCCTCCAACTCCTCTCGCTGAGCGGTCAACTCGGTGTCGCGCCGGCGGGCATCGGCATCGGCGCGGCGGTTCAACACCTGCACCGATTCGACAGCGGCCAGCCGTGTACGCGCCGTCTGCAACTCGCCCCAGATCCGCTTGTGCTCCAACTCCAACGCGGGATTGCGGAGGACCAGCAGAACCTGGTCTGCAGTCACTCGCGCACCGCTCTGGGCCCGCAGCTCCTGCACGACGCCGTCGTCCGGCGCGAAGATGTCGCACGTGCGCGAGGGCTGTAACGCCCCCCGGGCCTCGACCGTGAAATCACCGGGGACGAGCAGCAGGGCCGCCACCGCCACGGCTGCAACGACCACCACCGCTGCAGTCCGCGCCAGACGCCGACGACGCAGCGATTGCCCCCACACGCGCAGCTGGCGGAGCAGGCGGCTGAACGGCAGTGTTTCGAAGTCGAGCGCATTGCGAAGCGCCAAGGCGCTGTGGGCCGTCAGAGCCGACACGTTCCTGCGCCACGCTTCGCCAGCCAGGTCGTCCACCACGTTGTGGAACCGCTCGATAACAACACCCGCGATGATCTCCGCATCCCGCGACCCGTCACTCGTGACGCTGCCCCGCAATGGCAGGATCCCCAGCCCGCGCGTGTGCGATTCGTCAAGATAGGCGTTCAGCAACTCCTCGACCTGCGGCGCACGCTGTCCATCCGCCGGATACCATAACTCGTCCCCCGCTGCCAACGCTGCCGCCGTGAGCTGTTCCAGCAGACGCACGGAGTTGGATCGCCGGTTGCAGCTCTCTGTGCCGCTGACCGCGACGACCCTGCAGGCCGACCCCTGCTTCACCAGCACGCTGACGCGATCGCATCCCAGCAGACGCCGGCCTTCGTTCGCAATCGCGAAGGCGGTGGGCAACAAGTCGAGTTGCCCGTGGACCTGCCGCGTGAAACTCTCCACCGTGGTCCATTGAGCCGCCCGGCCGCGCAAGTCCCGCAGAAGCGCGTTGCGCTGGTAGTCGGCCAGGAGTTGGCAGGCGACCTCCAGGAAGCGGAGATAGCCCCGCTCAAGGTCCGGACCGGCACCGGGGCGCTGCGCAATCTCCACCACCCCCCGCTGCTCACCCTCCACGTGCCACGGGCAGAAGAGCAGCAGTGTGCCGGTCGGATTCGGCCGGAGAACGTCGGGTGCCGGGGCACATTGCGGCGCTATCGCCGTGGCCGCACCACGGGCCAGGACCCATGCCGCACTCGACCGGCGCCAGGCCGCGTGCGATGCCCCCGCACCATCGGCCGCCCCAGTCTGGCCATCGGCCGCCCCAGTCTGGCCATCGGCCGCCCCAGTCTGGCCATCGGCCGCACCGGACTGGCCATCGGCCGCACCGGACTGGCCGAACTCGTAGGCCGCGACCAGATCGCCCGACGCACCCCGCGTCCAGATAATCCCGCCTGCCGCCGCCAACGCGCTCACAACACTTCGTAAGAACTCGTGGTAGAACTCCTCGGGCCGCAGAGGCGCTTTCGACAATTCGGCGAGCGTCTCGATCAACGTGCCGATCTCGCGCAGCGTCGATTCGACCCCCAGGGAACCTGTCTCGGAGTCAGAGGAGCACATGGGGTCCAGTATACTTTGCCCTGCCCAGGATCAGAAACGGATCAGAAACGGAGCTTCCGGGGTTCCGGGGAAGATACGCAGAATGTATGGGAGTTGTGTGAATTTTCCGGTTGTGACAAGAAGTTGAGATTACCGCATTGTGACGTGTCGAACTAAGAGGAAAGATGTGCCGATCCATTTGCAGCGATGGGGAGCTTTAGCTCTATGGTCTTGCTCAGTCGACGTGCGTGGGAATGCGCTATCGTCGGGGTGACCATCCTGACGATCGCGGGCTGCCTGGCCCGTCGTGAGTCTGCGCGCGTCGATGCGCGGCTTCCCCGAGACTTCACCGAGACGGTACTGAAGATCGAATACGCTGACGTGCAGCCGGCGGACTACGCGGAGGTGGGCGGCTTGTCGGACCCGCGCAGGGTTGGCGATCACGCGTCGCTGCAGTACCAGGATGTGACGCTGGAAGAAGCGATCAGGCTGTCCCTTCAGCATTCCACGGTGATGACGGACCTGGGGGGCACAATTCTCCAGGCACCCGAGAGCATGCCGACCATATACGGACCCGCGGTCCAGGACACCGATCCGCAATTTGGGGTCGAAGCGGCCCTGAGCGCGTTCGATGCGAACTTTGCCACGGGTCTCTTCTGGGAGAAGAATGACCGCCGCTACAACAACCGGTTTGTGGGGGACCTGGGGTTCTTCAACCAGGAATACGATGTGTTCAATGCGGAGATCGTGAAGCGGGGGGTCACAGGCAGTCAGTTTGCGATCCGCCACATCGTCGATTTCGACCACAACAACAACCTGGGCAACCAGTTTCCGGGTGGAGCGTGGGACGCGCTGCTCGAGGGCGAGGTGCGCCACCCGTTGCTGCGCGGAGGCGGGGTCCAGTTCAACCGCATCGCCGGCAACGGCGGCCAGGTCGGCGTCTACAACGGGGTGGTGATTGCCCGCATGCGCACCGATATGAGTCTGACCGATTTCGAGATCGGCGTGCGAGATCTGGTGAGCAATGTCGAGAACGCGTACTGGGACCTGTACTTTGCCTATCGCGATCTGGACACGAAGGTCCGGGCCCGCGACACGGCCCTCGAGACGTGGCGGCGCGTCCAGGCCCTGTACCGGACCGGCCGGCGCGGCGGCGAGGCGGAGAAGGAGGCGCAGGCCCGCGAACAGTACTACCGATTCGAGTCGGAGGTCCAGAATGCCCTGGTCGGCCGCGTCCTGGACGGCACGCAGACGCACAACGGGAGCAGCCCGGGCACGTTCCGCGGGATGCCGGGCGTGTACATGGCGGAACGCCGGCTCCGCCTGATCATCGGTCTGCCGGCCAACGACGCACTGCTGCTGCGGCCGGCTGACGAACCGCCCGCGGTCCCCGTGGTCTACGAGTGGTCGGCGCTTGTCACCGAGGCGCTCGACCGCCGCGAAGAACTCCGCCGCCAGCGCTGGGAAGTCAAGCGCCGGGAGATGGAGTTCATCGCCAGCAAGAACCACCTGCTGCCCAACCTGGATGTCGTGACCCGCTACCGGTGGCGCGGGTTCGGCCAGGACCTGCTGAGCCCCGACCGGGACGACCGGCCGCGATTCGACAACGCGTACATGGATCTGACCAGCGGCGACTTCCAGGAATGGCAGATCGGGATGGAGCTGTCGATGCCGATCGGGTTCCGCCAGGAACACGCGGCCGTCCGGAACGCCGAGTTGCGGTTGTCGCACACGCGGGCCTTGCTCCGCGAGCAGGAGCGGCAGGTCACACACGATTTGAGCACGGCGGTCAGCGACGTCGACCGCGCCTATACCGTGCTGCAGACGGAAATCAACCGTGTGCTGGCGGCCCAGCAGCAGTTGGACGCCTTGCAGGCGGCCTACGACTCGGACAAAGCCGAACTGTTCGTCGTGCTCGATGCCCAGCGCCGTTTCGCGGAGGCAGAGAGCCGGTACCATCAGGCCCGCGTCGAATACGGGCTGGCGCTCCGCAATGTGCATTTCGAGAAGGGCTCGCTGCTGGCCTACTGCGGGGTGATACTCAACGAATCTCCCTCGCCGTCGCAGGCGTACGCGGATGCCGCCCGACGCGAGAGGCAGCGGCTGCCGCAGCTGCCGATCGATTACCGCCTGAGTCGACCGACCACGGTGAGCCGCGGACCGGTGCAGTCGGGCGACGGCAGCATGTCGTCGCCGCAGGCCGCTGAGGAGATCCCGACGCCCGCCGGGACGATCGCACCGGGGACATGATCACATGGGATTGCGTCCAAAGGTCATGATGGTGATGTCATCGCTCTGCGGGTACCCTCCGGCGTGACGCCGTACGTCGGCCAGCAGGCGCTTGCCCAGCTCCTCCGCCTCGGCCGGGCCGTGCTTGACCAGGTCCCAGACGCGCTCGGTCCCGTAGAGCTCGCCCGCCGAATTCATGGCTTCCTCCACGCCATCGGTGGTGATGACGATCACGTCGCCCGGACCCAGCTGGCGGGTCTCGGCCTCGTACGGATAGTCCTCCATGATCCCGATCGCGGGCCCCGCGAGGTCCCCGTCAAACTGCTCGATCGTCCCGTCAGCGCGCCGGATCAACGGTGGCGCGTGGCCGGCGATCGACAGGACGACCTGGTGGTTCCGGGTATCCACCATGCACAGGACGAACGTGACGAAGCGGCCCGCGTTCTTGCCGTCGCACATGTGCTCGTTGATGGCCGTCATGGCGGTGGCCACGTCATGCACATGCCGCACGGTGCTCTGCACGCAGCTCGACATGCGGGACATGATCAGCGCGCCGGGCACGCCCTTGCCGGCCACATCGCCGAAGGACAAGCAAACCCTCCCCTCCGGCAGCACGAAGCAGTCGTACATATCCCCCCCCACGGACCGCGCCGCATCGTAGGAGGCGTAGAACTGGTAGCCCTCGATCTGCGGAAACGCGGTGGGCAGCAGCTCGCGCTGCACCTTGCTGGCCAACTCCAATTCGGCGTCCTGCCGCTGCTTGTCGGCATAGGCCTGGGCCAGCCGTGCATTCTCGTACGCCAGCGCCGCCTGGCCGGCAACCGTCATGAGAATCTCCAAGTCGTCTTGAGTGAACTGCCCAAGCGCGTTCTGCGAGTCGATGCTGAGGATTCCCAGGGCCTCGCCGTCCATACCCAGCAACGGCACGCACATCATCGAGCGGATCCTGAGATCGGCGATCGACTGACTGCCGCTGAAAACATCATCCGTCGCAGCGTCGGCGGAGAGGATGCCGGCCTTCTCCGCCAACACCTTGTTCACGATGGCGCGGCTCAACCGCACGGTCGAGCCCTCCTCGTCGCGCCGATGCCGCATGGCGCGGGGCACCATGGCACCCGTCTGCGGGTCCTTGAGCAGAATGCAGCCGCGGTCGGCATACTTGAAGATGCCGAACAGGGTGTCGAGGATCTTGGGCAACAGGGCCGTCAGGTCCAGTGTGCCGGCCAGACTGTTGCTGATTTCCAGGACCGCCCGGAGCTTGGCTGCAGGGTGGGCCTCGAGAATGCCGAACCGCCCCCCGCCCGACACCTGGCCGGTAATCGTTGCCGCACTCCTGTCCGCAATGTCCACCTGTCCGCCCCTTGCACCCTCCAGAGTCGGCAGGCCGGTGACCGTTGCCGCCGAAGAACCGCTGACCGTTACCCCTGCACCGGCCGGACCGACGAAACGGGCTGTCGCATCGCCGAATCGCACCGCGTCGTTGTGGTTCAACTGCACGCGCTTGCTCACGCGGCACTCGTTGACAAAAGTCCCGTTGCGGCTCCCCGTGTCCTCCAGGCTGAACTCGTCCCCTTCCACATAGATCACGGCGTGCCGCCCCGATACCGTGGGATGGCTGATCACGATGGGGCAGTCTGGAAGACGGCCGATCACGTTCTTCCCGGGAAGCAACTCATGAACTATGGTCTTCCCCTCGCTCAGCACTGCCAGGGTTGCCATCTGCTGTGTCTCCTGTTGCGGTTGAACACGGTGGAAGCTGGTCGCCTGCGTGCGCCGGCACGCGACGGAGCGGCAGCGGCACCTTTCGGATGAGCCGATTTGTTCTTACATCAATCCGCCACTAACGGCCGTTTGCTGCCGGTCAATGAGATGGTGAAGCACCGCTCGCTTGCCCGACCGCTCTGATACTGCTCTGGGGTATCATGATCCGCGTCGACAAAGTCGCGGCCATGCCGCTGCTGGCCGTGGATGCTCGCTGCCGAAGTGGCCAGCCCTTCCGGCAACTGCTGGACGGCCACCTCGATGCGGTCAGGAAACACATCGTAGGCTGCGACATCGCACGGGTAGGAAGCCGTCCCCGCAATGGAGATATGGCATATCCCGTCCTGCTGCTTCATCCCCGTCAGGTGGAGATGACCCGAGAGGACGGCGATCACGGTGTCGCGGTGCTCTGCAACGGCTTCCAGAGTACCCGGGTCGTGGTCGCGGTAGCTGGTGAACCCGAAGCTCTCCGCGAGAATCGACTCGTCACGCAGAGGAACGAGCGGAATATGGCAGAGGACGATTGTGGGTTGGCCGCCAGCCGCCGCCAGCACACCGCGCAGCCACGCGTTACGCTGTGCAGCCGCCTCCGCATTGGGGGCACCGGCATTGTTGACCGCTACAAACAGGATCCCTCTGTAGCTGAAGGTGTAGTCCGTGCTCTCCCGCCCGAAAGCCTCGCACCACGGCCGGGCATACTCCGGCGAACGTTCCTGCTGCACTACTTCGTGGTTGCCGACGACCGGGTAGAAGGGGCAGGGGATCGGCGCGATGATCTCTCGCAACGCCTCGAGGTCAGGAGCCAGCCGGTCAATACTCTCGCCATGGATGAGATCGCCCACACCCACCACGAAATCGGGGCGCGGCCCCAGTGTCCGATCCTTGATCGCGGCCACCACCCACCGCGCCTTCTCGTTGGCCTGCGCATAGGTCTGCTGCGATGCGGTCACCGCCGGCTCGCTTGCCTGAACATGGAGATCGTTGAGCTGGACAAACCGGAACAGCAACGTGGTATCGGCACTGCTCCCCGCATCTCCCTTGTCTCCCTTGCCGGAGTCCTGCGAGAGCCAGCGGGCCTTGTACAGCCGTTCCCCAGGCAGCTGTATCCTGCCTGCGGGTGAGAGCAGGCCGAGCCTGTCACTCCACCAGGACTCGGTCGCCTGGACGAACGCGGTCCGGCCCGTGCCCGGATCGACACTCATGGACTTCACCTGTTCCTGGTCGGCCAGTCCGGGGTGGGGGCGGAATGCGCGCTTGTCGCGACTGAACAGATAGACGTGACGCCCGGTAGTGACGGCCAGATCGTCGGATCCAGGAATCGGCTGCAGATCGTGGCCGTCCGCATCGGGAAGTGGGTAGCTGGCCTTCATGGCCAACGACGGCTGTTCGCTGTGCCAATCCCGGAGTTCATAGCACCGCAGTTCGTCGAGTCCCAACGCCCAGAGCAGCTGCCGTCCCGCATCCCACACTACGCCATGTGCTGAGGGAAGTGGTGTGTCCCCCAGCGGCTGATTGGAGCGGGCGACATCGAACAGCACCAGCCGATTGCCGTTCTCGCTCACAGAACTTGCCACGACGATGCGCTCGCGCGGGAGAAACTCGAGCGAATGGGCATTCGGGACTTGCGCGTACCACAGCACCTTGCCCGCCGGCCTCTCAACGAGGGCGCAGCCGCCGGACGAGGAACAGATCAAGACTCTAGCGCCACCATCCACGGACTTGCAGTCATCGGTGGTCTTGAACGTGCCCCGCAGGGCATCGGGCAGTTCGTGGCACTCTCTGGCATCCCACACCCACGTCTTGCTGATGGTCCCGTTTTCAGCGGTGGCAGTGTCGATCTCGAAAACCGTCTCTGCACCGCACAACAGCAGTGACTCGGCTTTGCCTGCGGGGGTTGCAGCGAATGCCAGGACGGTGACGAACAACATCATGCGGAGCATATCGCGGCGCTACTTTCTCGGCCAGCAGTGAATGCATGCAGGTGCTTGATTCTCTGGCGCTCAGTGTACCGCTGGTCCCGAGGAAATCAATCTTCCGTCCGGCATAATCCGCAGGCAGCTCCGCTGCCCACCCTGCGGGCAGACCGCCAGTCGATGATCAGATGCTGCTGCGGCTCCGGGGACCAGCATCCAGAATTGTCGTCGGCTGCGCATGTCGCCATTGTCCCTTTCGCGGCAAAAGGCCGCTCCCGCCAGTGAAGGCGGGCGTCGACGGCGTCGAAACGCCGCATCACATGGTCAGGCAGTCTTGAGCATGTGTCAACGGGACGTGGGTGTCACCACTGCTCAGGCCATCTCACCACGCGAATCATCCTGTCGGAACAGCCGGCATCACCGATGCCTTGTCTCACCCGCATCTGTTCTGCGATTCTCGACCGCTTCCGCTCGCCTCTGGAAAAGCTCCAGCCAATTCAGCACGATGGCGTCGTGGATCGTGTTCGCCTGGCGGCATTCCTCCGGAGTCTTGCCCCAATAGAACCCAATCCAGCCGGAGGCCGTCTTCGTCGATTCGTCGAGGAACCGCTCGAACTTCGGCAGCGGGCAGTTCAGCGGGAACATCTCCTCGATGACCACCGGCTTGCCCACGGCGAAGCCCGACAGCGTTTCCAACTCCTCCATGATCCTGTCCCTCGCCGGGTAGAGGTGGACGGCGATGAAATCCAGCTCGGGGGCGATCTCCTCCGGCACGAAGCCCGAAGTCAGTCCGGGCCGATCCAGGCTCCAGGGAACCAGCCCGACCGTGACTAGATGACGTTGGTCGTGCTTGCGAATTGCCGTCACCATTTGATGGCACCACTGGCGGGCGATGGCGGGCCGGGAACGATCCTGCTGGTCCAGAGAGATGCATTGGACGAAGTACCCGGAGTCGCTTCCCAGGAAGGGTGGCCCCAGCCAGTCACCTGGGTTTCGCTTGCCGCCGGGCACGACTGGCTCATTCATCAGGTCGTAGCAGAAGATGGCCGGGCTCTTGACGCACCGCCCCGCCACCGCTTCCCAGAACCGACATTGGACTGCCCAACGCTGTGCTTCGTTAAGCTCGTCGTACCACCTGGGCACATCCTTCTTGCGGTAGCAGGCGAGTCCCGTGATGTCGAGGTAGATGCCGGTCTTCTCGGCCAACGCCACCAGCAGGCTCAGGCGGTCCAGATTCGCTTCGTTTGTCGTTTCCGAGTCGGTCATGTACTTGGCGATCTGGAGGTGAATCCGGGCCACATTCGCCCCCAGCTGTTTCATTTCCCGGAAGTCTTCCTCGACCTTGGGCCACTCCTCGGCCCAATAGTCCTCCAACAGGCGGCCGTTCTCATCGTGGTCATAGTTGAATCCCCAAGGCACAAACGGATCGCCGGAATCCGACAGGACAAAGCCACGATTGTCGTCAGCAACTCGCACTTGGGGCATGTCCCCAACGGCGACTCGGCTGGCAGTGATGTTGACAAGAACCAGCATCAGCGGAGCGTATCGGAATGAACGAAGCATATTGCAGGCCTCTGTTGACAAGCACCGTACAGCAGGCCGCATCGTAACTCAATTGACCGTGCCCATCGATCCCCGGATCGGGATTGTTGTCTTGCATTTCACACATGTCCCGTCGACCGATTCCCCAGTGCAAGCGGCGTGTTCAGCGACCTGGCGACATAGGGTATCATTGCATCGAGTTCCTGGGGGAAAATGGGCGTTGGTCGCCTGCTTTGCCCGGGACGGGCTGACCGCGGCGCGAACCGGGGTCGACTGTTTTGCGGTGAGTAGTGTTTGTCTCGGATTGAGAACCAAGAGGTCGGGAGGATTCACGATGTCGAGCGAGATGGCGCGGCGGGAGTTTCTCAAGCGATCCGTAACAGCAACCGCAGTGTGCGGTGTTGTCGCTGAGACACGAGGGTCCGAAGGCCGTGCGGAGCCATCGCACGCACGAGTGCCGGCAGATAATCCCAACAGGTTGCTCTTGAGCGGGGCGGCCGCACTCGCGGACCCGGTTCTGGCCGATTGCCAGCTTGCCTTCCGCATCGGTCTGGCCCGGCAGCGGACCGCCAGCTACCCGTGCGATTCGATGGACTTCATTATGATGGACCTGGAACGGCCGGAGGGGCGAAGCCGGCACGCGCACTGGTGTACCGGCGACTTGACGGGCCGGCTCTTGGAGTTCCTCAGTTGTTCCGAAGGGATCGACGGCCGCTGCGACCCGAGGCTCAAGGACCTCTTCGAGCGAATCCTCAAGCAGCGGCGCCCCTCGGGGCTCTTCGGACGCTTTGCTCCTTCCCCGGCTGGCGGCGACCCCGAAAGCGACCCGATGAATGGCGCGAACCGTCTGTTCTGCGGCTTGGTCCGTTACTTTGAACTGACGGGGGACGCCCGGGCGATCGAAGCGGCCCAGGGCGTGGCCAAGCGGTTGCTGTCGGTCAGGGATGCCTGGGTCGCGAGGCTCACGGGTTCCGCCGGCCGATTTATCGAAGCCTGGGTGGTCGAGCCCTTCGCTCGACTCTACGCGATCACCAAGGAACCGCGCTACCTGGAGTTCTGCGGCCTGATCCGGGAGCACCTCGGCACTTGCGAGACTTCGTGCCACGCGCACGGCTTCATGAGCACACTCCGTGGACTCCAGACGGTGGCGCTCGTGACCGGCGACAAGGGCTGGAACGAAAAGCCTGAGTTGAATCGCCAGCTGATCGTCGAGAAGCGTTTCGAGATGCCGGACGGATGCACCTCGGAAGCGTTCCCCAGCAATCACCGGAACGAAGGTTGCTCGATCGCCGATTGGCTCATGCTTAACCTCAACGCCGGGCTCCTGACCGGAGACGACGACGCCTACGAGAAGGCGGAGCGGATATTCTGGAACGCCCTGGCCTTCAATCAGTGGATCAACGGGAGTTTCGGCCATCGCGGGCTGATGGCCAACGGTTACGGGATGCAGTGCTTCGAGGAGGCGTGGTGGTGCTGCGTCCACGACGCCGGATTGGCGATGAGCGAGTATGCTCGGCACGCCGTGACATTGCGCGATGGAACCATCCGGGTCAACCTCCTGGTGCCGGGCCAGTTCACCCTCCCACTGCCCAGCGGCAACTCGGTCCAGGTGAAGATCACCACCCGCTGGCCGGCGTCGGCCGAGGCGACGATCGAGGCGGAGGGTGTCCCGGCGGGGATGTTGGTCAAACTCCGGATACCGAAATGCGTGGCCAAGCCCGTTGCAGAGGAAGCGCGGAACGGCGAGCGTGTGCGGCTGACTCTGCAAGGGAAGATCGGCCACCGGATCGAGGAATGCCGGCCGGGCGTGCTCCTCACCTACGGCCCACTGGTTTTAGCCCCTTCGACGTATGGCTGGAATTCGTCTCGGCCGCAGACCGCTGCCGACGCCGCCGTCCCTGCCGGCTACATCCCTCAGTCGCTGCCGGCCGGGACGCCTTCCATCCAACTCCCCGGCAGGCCGGATAACGATGGACTTCTCCAGTTCCCGTCGACGCCGTTGCCGGATTGGAGCTACTTCGATCAAGGGCCGGGGGCGCGATGTTGGGTCGAAGGTGCTGCGGTTGGCGTGCCGCTGAAGTTCCCCGGCGGTGAGATCAAGACGCTCCGATTCACCCCGTTGTGCTCCAACACCTCGAACCTGACACTTTGTGAGACCCCGTTGGTGTTCAGTGACGCCGAGTCGTAGGGGGGAAGAGGGGGGGAGCGAATCTGCCATAGGGGGGCATTTCTGCCCGGGTGCCGGCGAATTGTGCGGGCGGTCACGCTCAACGCACGTGCGGATGCCCGCGCGCACTATTTCGCTGAGCGGTCGATTTACCCGCTCGATCCAATGGGGAGTCCGAGCGATCCGCCAGAAGGCGACTATCCAGGGCTCGGGTTCTGGTATTTGGGTCCATCGTACCCCGGTCGCGTCCCCGAAAAACGACCCCCCGTCCCCTGGCCCGCCAGCTATTGGCTGCACACGGCCAGGCCAATGCGACGGTCGGCCGCGCCGTAGTAAAGCAGCCACTCGCCACGGAAGTAGACCAGCCCATT
>DAISIS010000058.1:9759-17444 GCA_036821925.1 Pirellulaceae bacterium | reverse complement strand
TCAATCAGCCCGCCGCTGTCATTCACGGCGGCCCTGGCGTCGCACGCCAACCAGAGTGTCGAGCCGGTCTGCCGGGATCAGGCTTGACCGGCCTGACCGGCGTGCCGGACGAGATCGTCGGCGGCCTGCGCCGAGGAGGCGGTCGCCCAGATGAACAGCCGCGTCGGGTCCAACGCCTGGCACAGGACGTCCAGTTCGCGCGCCAAGTCCGCGTCCCCGCCATGGCCCGGACCGTAGTACACCTGGACCGACTTCCCTCCCGCCTGAATCTGCCGCAGGAGATCGAGCCACTGTGACGGCAACGGGCTGCCCGCACCCTGGATCCACTGGATGCAGTCGAGCCGCTCCAGCGGCAGCAGCAGCGGCAGGTGCCGGATCGCTCCGGGGCCGTCCAGGTGGTAGATGGAATGGTCGACGTGCGCGCAGCATGCGAAGTTGTCGCGCCAGCAGAAGGTCTCGAACATGGCCGGGCTGATCATGCAGGCGAAGTCGTTCTGGCCGATGCACAGGAACCGGTCGTCGCTCCAGCCCATGGTCCAGTTGGACGTACCCTGCCCGGCGGGCAGGACGATGGCAGAGACGGTGTCGACGACGAACTGCCACAGACGGGTGAGTTGCCGCATGGCCTGCTCAACAGCCGCGGGATGGTGCACGAGATCCAGCGCCAGATTCTCGGGACCGCGCAGCGCGCTCAACGCGTCGATCCCCGTGTGCAGATCGGGATACCCGGTTACCCATTTGCCCGCCCCCACACGCACCGATTCGCGGAGCAGTTGAAGATAGAGCCGCCACCAGTGGTTGTCGGGATCGATACGCAGTTCGGGATGGTCGTTCCAGTCCTGCACAAACGGCGTGCTCCAGGACGTGGACTGCCGGGGCCGCAGTACGAGCTGGCCGCCGAGCCAGGCGGCGAACTGGTCGGGGCCGAGCCACGGGCAGTAGACAGGCAGCGCATCCCCCGCGTAGTGCGTGCTGGCCAGCGCCGACTCGGTGGCCGCCATGACGTAGTCGACGTTCGTCCACAATTCGTCGTCGCACGCCGGTTCCGGCACGGGCGGCGCCGGGCGGTCCGCCGGCGCGGTGATCCACAGCAACGGGCCGCGCTCGAGCTCGCCCTTCCAGAACGCCGCGTTGCGCTGCAGAGCGCGGGTCAGTTGCGCGTCCGCAATCCAGATCGTGTCCATGGGCCCTGCTGCCTCCCGTAGTGCGCGTGCCTCTATTCTGGCAGGCTGCTGCACCCCTGCCTACTCCAGAGCCACCCGCGATGCACTATAATGGCTCTTCCGGTGCCTCGCTGCCCAGGACTTATCACACAGGAGAATACGGTCGTGCCCATCACACGAATGACGCTGAAGATGCTGTTCCCGGCCGCCACGCTTGCGTTTGTCGCCCTCACCGCGCTGACCGCGGGGCAGGAGGGGGATGTGTCCGAGCCCCGCAGCCCGGGCCACGAAGTGATCCGTCTGTTCAACGGCAGCGATCTGTCGAATCTGGTGACCTGGCTGAGCGATACCCGGTACGAGGATCCCCGGCACGTGTTCTCCGTGCAGGACGGCATGCTGCACATCTCCGGCGACGGAGGGGGCTACATTCGCACGAAAGAAGCGTATCGCGATTACCATCTGGTCATTGAGTTTCGATGGGGCGAACGCACCTGGGGCGACCGCGAGACCTGCACCCGTGACAGCGGCATCATCGTGCACTGTGTCGGGCCCGATGGAGGGCACGGCAATGTCTTCATGGCCGGCTTTGAAGCGCAGATGATCGAGGGAGGCACGGGCGATTTCATTGTCGTGCCCGGCACGCAGCCGGACGGGACGCCGATCCCCGTCTCGCTGTCGGCGGAAGTCAGCACCGACCGGGACGGCGAAGCGGTCTGGCAGAAGGGGGGCGCGACGCAGACCTTCACCAGCGGCCGCATCAACTGGTACGGGCGCGATGTCGATTGGACCGATACGCGGGGATTCCGCGGCCGGCAGGATGTCGAGAGCCCGTCCGGCGCATGGACCCGTATGGACGTCATCTGCGACCAGGGGCGCATCGTTGTCCTGGTCAACGGCGTCGTCGTGAATGCAGGCTTCGACGCCTCGCACTGTGCCGGCCAGATTCTGCTGCAGAGTGAGCTGGCCGAGGTCGTGGTGCGTCGCTGGGAGCTGTGGCCGATCGGCCAGGCGCCGGCGTACGAGCCCTTCAAGACGGTGGTCGTGCCGGTCGGGCCGGACAATCCGCGCAACAGCGAGGCGGCGATCATCCCGCTCCAGGACGGCACGCTGCTGCTGGGCTGGACCGAGTTCTATGCGGGCAGCGGGGCCGATCACGGTCCCGCGCGGATCTCCGGCAAGGTGTCGCGCGACGGCGGACGGACGTGGGGCGACAAGTACACGCTGGTCGAGAATGACGGCGGCTGCAACGTGATGGAGGTGAACTTCCTGCGGCTCACCGACGGCCGGATCGCACTGTTCTATTGCCAGAAGAATACGGAGAGCAGCGACTGCCGCGTGATGATGCGGGTGTCGAGCGACGAGGGGCGGACGTTCGGCGCGCCCCAGCAACTCAGCGCGGACGGCAAGTACACGGGGCTTACCAACGGCCGCTCCATCCGCTTGGCGTCGGGACGCATTCTGCTCGAGGCCTGGGAGAACGGCGACAGCTACTGCTACCTCTCGGACGACGATGGCCAGACGTGGCGCGAGTCGCAGCGCGTCAAGCCGGGCAACGGCTCGTGGGAGCCGGCCTGCATCGAGCTGCAGGACGGCCGGGTCCTGATGCTGATGCGGACCGGGGACGGTGGGCAGTTCCAGAGCTTTTCAGCCGATGGCGGTGAAACGTGGAGTGACCCAGTGTTGTCACAGCTTATCGGAACTGCGGCGCCGGTGTCGATCTCCCGCGTGCCGATCACGGGCGATCTGCTGGCGATCTGGAACCACAACCCGGACACGGCCGACGCGCAGAACCGGAACCGTACGCCGTTGACGGCGGCGATCTCGCGGGATGCCGGGGCGACCTGGGAGGACTTCCGCAACATCGAAGAGGCGCCGGGGGACGCCTGGGCGTATCCGGCCGTGACGTGGGTGGGCCAGCAGGCGTTCCTCACGTACTTCAACTACCAGGGGGGGCACTCGCTGCAACTCAAAATCCTGCCGGCGGACTGGTTCTACGGCGGTCACGGCGCGTCGCTCGACGCGGTGCTCGACCTGTTCAATGGCCGGAACCTGGCCGGCTGGCGCGTCAAAGGCGACGCGGGGGGGTACTGGCAGGTCGGGACGGCGTCGATCGCCCCCCATGATCCGCGGGAACTGGCGGTCGCGCCGGCGGGCGACGAGCTTATCAACGCCCAGCGGGGTGGGCGCGATCTGTACAGCGAACGGGAGTTTGGCGACGCGGTGGTCGAGGTGGAAGTGATGGTCCCGCGCGGATCGAATTCGGGGATCTACATCATGGGAGAGTATGAGATCCAGATCTGCGACAGCTTCGGCCGCGAGACGCTGACGCAGGGTGACATGGGGGCCATCTACAGTGCGGCCGCGCCGAGCGCTCAGGCCTGCCGGGCGCCGGGCGAGTGGCAGAGCTACCGGATCCGCTACCGCGCGCCGCGCTTCGACGCGGCGGGCAACAAGACAGCTCCGGCCTGCATTGAAGAGGTGGTGTTGAACGGCGTGGTGATCCAGAAGGACGTCGAAGTCCAGGGGCCCACAGGCGGCAGCCTGCGGAACCGCGAAGCGCCGCGCGGGCCGCTCATGTTTCAGGGTGACCACGGCCCGGTCGCCTATCGTCACATCCGCGTCCGGCCCCTCAATTGAACTCGAAAAAGGCATGTCCATGGACGTAGTTCTGCTGTCGCGAATACAGTTCGCGCTGACCGTCATGTTCCACTACCTGTTCCCTCCCTTGACGATCGGGTTGGGGATGGTGCTGGTGTTTCTGGAATACCGCTTCCTGCGCACCGATGACCCGATCTACCACGCTGCGGCGAAGTTCTGGACGAAGATGTTCGGGATCAACTTTGCGCTGGGTGTGGCGACCGGCATCGTGATGGAGTTCCAGTTCGGGACGAACTGGGCCGTCTATTCCCGGTATGTCGGCGACGTGTTTGGTTCGGCGCTGGCGGCCGAGGGGATATTCGCGTTCTTTCTGGAGTCGGGATTCCTGGCCGTGCTGCTGTTCGGCTGGGATCGGGTGTCGCGCGGATTTCACTTCTTCGCCACCTGCATGGTGGCGCTGGGCAGCATCTTCTCGTCGGTCTGGATTGTGGTGGCCAATTCGTGGCAGCAGACGCCAGCCGGCTCGCACCTGGTGACGCGGGATATCAACGGGCACCTGTTTGAGCGCGCCGAGATTGTGGACTTCTGGGCCATGGTGTTCAATCCTTCGACCGTCCACCGCCTTGTGCACATCTGGCTGGGCGCGTTCACGCTGGGGGCCTTCTTCGTGATGAGCATCTCGGCCTGGTACCTGCTGCAGGGTCGGCATCGGGAGTTTGCCAAGCGTTCCTTTGCCGGGAGCCTGTTGCTGGGTACGCTCGCCGCACTGGGACAGCTGGCGTCCGGCCATTTCAACGCCGAGATGGTGGCCCGCCAGCAGCCGGCGAAGCTGGCGGCCTTCGAAGGGCATTTCGAGACCGGGGCGGGCGGTACGCCGCTGTACATCTGGGGATGGCCCGATCCGCAGCGCCGTACGGTGCACGGGGGCCTGGCGATTCCGGGCGGTCTGAGTCTGCTGGTCCATCGGTCGCTCGACCAACCTGTGCCGGGGCTGGATCAGCTCGAGCCGGCTTACGGGAGCCCGCCGGTGTGGATCTCGTTCCAGTCGTACCACCTGATGGTCGGCTTGGGGATCCTGTTCATTGCGAGCACGCTGTACGCCTCCTGGCTGCGCTGGCGGGGCACGCTCTACGAGACGCGGTGGCTGCTGTGGTACTTTGTGTTGGCCGTGGGGCTGGCGTTCGTGGCGAACGAGATCGGGTGGGTGGCTGCCGAAGTGGGGCGTCAGCCTTGGATCGTCTACCCGACGCCCAATGAGGCAGGCGAGCTGGTCGGCGGGCTGCGCACTTCGGATGCGGTGTCTGAGGTCGTGACCGCCCCACTGGTGCTCGGTTCGATCGTCATGTTCAGCCTCATCTATGCGCTGCTGTTCGGGTTGTGGGTCTTCCTGCTGGATCGTGCCATCCGGCGCGGACCGGAACCGGTTGCGGCGTCCGATCACGGCGCTGGGGATGATGCACTGTCGGTGCTCACGGCGCGCGCTGCACATGATCGCACGGAAGGGCCAGTTGCGGGGGAGGGTGCGTAAGATGGACTACAATCTGATCTGGTTCATTCTGCTGGGAGTGTTGCTGGCCGGCTATGCCGTGCTGGACGGCTTTGACCTGGGGGTGGGGATGTTGCACCTGTTCGCGCGCGGGGATGCGGAGCGGCGGACGTTGATCACCACGATCGGGCCGATCTGGGACGGCAACGAAGTCTGGCTGGTGACGTTCGGAGGGGCCCTGTTTGCGGCGTTTCCTGAAGCCTATGCGACCGTCTTCTCCGGCTTCTACCTCGTTTTCATGCTGGTCCTGCTGGCGTTGATCTTCCGCGCCGTATCGCTGGATTTCCGCAGCAAGACTGAGTCGCCTGTATGGCGTCAGACCTGGGATGTCGGGTTTGCCTTGTCCAGCGCGCTGGCCACGCTGCTCTTTGGCGTGGGGGTGGGCAACGCGATGATTGGCGTGCCGCTGACCGAACGCGGCATCTATGCCGGCGGCTTCTTCAACCTGCTCAATCCGTACGCGATCCTGGTCGGTCTGCTGGCGGTCACCATGTTCCTGATGCACGGTTCGATCTACCTGCATTTGAAGACCACCGGTGAGTTGCGGGACCGCGTCGGCCGTTGGATGTGGCGCTGTTACGGACTATTTGTCGCCCTGTATGTGGTGGTGACGGCGGCCACGTGGTTCCTGGTGCCGCGGGCCACGATCCCCTTCCGGAGCAGCCCGTATGCCTGGCTGGTCGTAGTGGTCAACCTGGTGGCCGTATTGAGTATCCCGTACGCCCTGTCACGTCACTGGTCGGGCCGCGCCTTTTGTGCGTCGTGTCTGACTGTCAGCGCGCTTGTGCTGCTGTTGGGTCTGACCCTCTTTCCCAACCTGGTCACATCCGCTCCGCACGCCGAGCACAGCTTGACGATCTACTCGGCGGCCTCCAGCGCGAAGACGCTGGGCATCATGCTCATCATGGCGGCGGCGGGGATGCCCTTCGTGATCGGTTACACCGCCATTATCTACTGGGTCTTTCGCGGCCGGGTCGCGACGGGTGCCGACGAGTACTGAGTCGCGGCGTGCCGTGGTGGTGTGCGGGGCTGCGTGGACGGCCGCGCCGCAGTGGCAGGTCGGGCCGGTCGCCTGCAACCGGCCCGCGCGGGTGGCCTGGCCTGAGGCTTGTTGATCGCCAAAAGCGTGGTATCCTTTCTGAGTCGGGCACACAATCACCCCGTGGGTAGTCGTATGTTGCAGCAGGTGGAACTGGTCAATGGCAAGGTATCACGCAACGATCAGTCGATCGGCAACGTGCATGTGTACGTGAATCCGGACGAGCAGGAGCGCAGATACCTGGTCGACACGCTCAAGATCGACGAGCATACGCTGGCGTCTGCCCTGGACCCGGACGAATTGGCCCGTCTGGAATCGGAGCCGGAGCATGTGGCGATCATCTACAAGCGGCCACGCAACTACTCGAGCGCGGACGAGTTCGTCTTCCGGGTGGCTTCCACCGGACTGTTCCTGTTCGCCGACAAGCTCGTGATCGTCGTCTCCGACGACATGCCGCTGTTCCAGGGCAAGCCTTTTGCGAAGGTAGCCTCCCTCCAGGAACTCGTCCTGCGGAACATCTACAGCTCCATCTTCCACTTCGTCGAGCACCTGAAGGTGATCAATGCGGTGTCAGAGTCGCTGGAGGATCAGATCTCCGCCTCGATGCAGAACAAGTACCTGCTGAATCTGTTCAGCCTGGAAAAGAGCCTGGTGTACTATCTCAATGCGATCAATACCAACGCCAAACTGATCGAGCGACTCAAGCACGCGGCGTCCAAGATCGGATTCAGTGCGGAGAATCTTGAGTTCATTGAGGACATGCTGATTGAGAACAGCCAGTGCTACGAACAGGCGGAGATCTACTCGAACATTCTGGCCAGCATGATGGACGCGCGGGTCTCCATTGTGAGCAACAATCTGAACTGGCTCATGAAGACTCTGACGATCATCACGATCGCGATCATGCTGCCCACGTTCGTGGTCAGTCTGTTCTCGATGAACGTGCACATTCCAGGGGAAGACCATCCGCTGATGTTCTGGATCATCATCGTGCTGGCCGGCTTCTCGGTGCTGGCCGTGCGGCTGGTATGGTGGTGGAAGCAATGGTGAGTGGTGACGCGTACCAGGAGGACGAAGTGCCCGGGCAAGTGAAAGGTGGCGACATGGCCAGATGGTCGGAAACGAGGAAGGTCACGGTGACGCACGCACCTGGACTGCATGCGCGCCCTTGCCTGGCGATCGTCAACACGGTGCGCCGCTTCCAGTCGGAAGTGACGATCTGCAACGGCGACCAGGTGGCCAATGCCGCCGAGATTCTCGAGATCATGTCGCTGGGCGTCCCGCAGGGCACGGAGGTCACACTGCACGCCAAAGGGCCGGATGCGCTGGAAGCGATCGA
>DAISIS010000058.1:0-9659 GCA_036821925.1 Pirellulaceae bacterium | reverse complement strand
CCGCGGCGCCGTCGGGCGATTGCGCCGAGGGCGCAGCAAACGCGGACGCCGCCCGGGCTGGCTGCACCTCTTGCGGCACAACGCGCGCTTCCGGGACGACCGCCCGCGGATTGAGGACGATCAGCTCGCCCTCGCGCACGCCGTCCTTGGCTTCCACCATGTCGGCGCTGGCACCCACATCCAAGATCGCGTTGGTGGGGTCCATGCCGGTGATGCCGACGAGCAACGGCCGGCGCTCAAATCCACTCTCGGTTGTGACCCAGCACGCGTATCCATCCCGCTGCTCGACAATCGCCGCGACGGGAACCATCAAGACGTCGGGCAACGTCTCCAGTACAATCTCGCACCTGGCGCTCATCCCCGGGCGCAGGTTCTCGCCGCTCCCGTCGACCCGGACGACGGCCGGGTACTGCCGGATGTTGCCTGTGCGGAAGTCAGGAGGGGTCGGCTGGTTCGCGATGCTCTCCAGCTGGCCCTGGAAAGTCCTGCCCTGAATGGTGACCCGTGCCGGCAGGGTCTGCCCTGTGCTGGAGGCGTGCCGCAGTGCGCGCCCCAACGCATCCACGCGCGATTCGTGGACATTGATCTTCACCTGCATCTGGGACAGGTCGGGCAGTCGCAAGATGTTCTGTCGTTCCCGCACGGCCGCTCCCAGTTCAATCTGGGGTTGCTCCGACCGGCCGTGGTGGTCTGTCGCGTTGGCATAGACGGCCATCCCATCTGCGGGCGCCGTGATGACGCATTTCTCCAATTGCGACTCGAGTCGCCTGAGCCGCGATTCCTCCAGCGCGAACGAGGCCTTTTCCGAGTTGACCGCCGCCTCTGCTGAGTCGCGTTTGCTTTCCAGCTCCTGGACCATTTTGAGCTTCGTGTACTTGACCAGCACATCCTTGGCCGTGTTGGCCGAATCCAGTTCCAGCTGCGCCCGCTGCACGGAGAACTTCTGGCTCGCCAGATCCAGCGCGCTGATGTACCCCTTGCGGAACATCCGCTCCGAATGCTCGAGCGTGTTCTGTGCGGAACGCAGGTTCTCCGTGGCGATGGTAATGTTGCTCTCCACGGTCAACAACTCCGTCACGAAAGTGCCTTCCAGGTACTCCTGCACGGCAATCGTGGCTGCCGCAAAGTCCTTTTCGGCCTGGATCATCGACGCCCGGGCCTTCTCGTAGGCGATTTTCTGCGTGTTGACCTGCTCCTCCAACGCGGAGGAATCCAGCTCGACCAGCTTGTCCCCCTGCCTCACCTGCTCCCCATCCTCGACAATCCACAGGATGGCGCTGCCCCCCGCCACTTCGCACTTGAGATCGATGTTCACCGCGCTCTCGACGTTCCCCTCCGCCACCAGGATTACCGCCAGCTCGCCGCGCCCCACCGGCTTGGTCTGCATGTCGCGATTCACCCGCGGGCTGCGACTCAGGCCATACCGCACCGTGGCCCAACCGGAGACCACCAGCACCGTCGCGGCCACCAGCGCGAAGACCAGCCAACGCGGCCAGACACGTCGCTGCCGCACCACGGAGTGCGGACGCACCAGACCGTGCAAATCAGAGTCCGTGGGCTGGGACGCGCTGTCGGCATGTGGAGCAGATGTGGACATCGTGTATCTTCCTGTGGGTCGAACGGAAATCTGCCGCCGGGCGTGGTACCCGGCTCGGCCCGTCTCCGGCCGCGGCGCCCGGCGCAGTTCCCCTACTCATATTAACACTCATCGGCCGTTGCAGGTTCCTGAGCCACTGCTCTTGCTCCGCCATGCCCCGGCATGGCGCACACCTGTTCAGGTGCGCCGGCGCAGGATCCTGAATGATCGGGGGGGCAGGAGCCAGCTGGTGGCCGCCTCATGGACCCGGTCGCCGACGGGCAGGTACGGGCTCCCAAGCAGCCGGCGGTTGCCGCAGGCCGGGGTGGCTGGCTCGAGGTGGTGACGGACCTCTGTTAAAACAGTGGATAACAAGGAGTTCAGCCATGGCAGCGCGCGAGACTCGTCGTACAGGGCCGTCCGATTGCGACTCCCAGCGGTGCGGCTGTCACCCGCGCGCTGCAGATGCACGGTGGTGGGCGCGCCACGGCCGGTCGGTCGTGCAGTGCGCGGTTCTGCTGGCGTGCGTGCTGCCGGTTCGCCACGCGGCGAGCGCGTCCTGGGACCTGCACTCTGACGACACGGAGATCCGGCTCGCGGTCGTGGGTGACGCGCTGGTGGTCGAGCGTCTGGCGGCCGCGGGATCGCCGCATAGTTGGCTCAGCGCTCCCAGCGCCGTGCCGCTGATGTCGGAGGTCTGGATCGATGGACGAGCGACCACGTTGGCTTGGCAGTTCCAGGCAGGGGAGCTGGATCCGGCATCGCGACAACTCACCGTGACCTTCCGCCACGCGTCCCCTCCGCTGGCGCTGCGATCCATCTGGCGCGCGCCGGCCGGGCGCGGCCCGATCGAGCACTGGCTGGAGTTCGACAACCAGGCGGGTACACGCGTGACAGTGTCGCACCAGGACAGCCTGACGCTCACCGGCGTGGCTCCGCGTGGAACGGCCGAAGTGTGGTGGATCCGCCGCGGCGGCAGCAACGCCAGCACACAGGGAGGCACGTTCCGCGAACTGCTGGCTGCCGGACTGGATCTGACACTGGTGAGCGACTGCCTGGACGGGGCCAGTCCTGTGCCGTGGCTGGCGGTGCAGGTGGCCGAAGAGTGCGGGTTGTACGTGGGCTGGGAGTTCTCCGGATTGGGGCGCATCCGGGCGCAGGCCGGCGCGGACCGCGACGACCGACTGGACCTGCATGTCGGGCTGCTCCCTGATTTCAAGACGGACGTGGAGGCGGGCGAGACGTTCTGGGTGCCCACGGCCTTCGTCGGCTGTTACCGCGGCGATCTGGATGAGGGGAGTTACAGCCTGCACCGATTCGTGCAGGAGCGGCTCCGGCCGCCAGTACCGGCCGGCATGCCCGACCCCATCCTGGCCTACAATCTGTACCTCGATGCGGGCGGCAACAAGGCGACGGAAGCCGACGTGCTGCGCAGCGCCGCGATGTGCCGCGACCTGGGATTCGAAGCGTTCATGCCGGATGCCATGTGGTTCCCGGAGACGGGGGATTGGCGGTGGGATCCGCTCCGGTTTCCGCGCGGCATTGCGCCGATCGAGCAGTACGTGCACAGCAGCGGCATGCGGATGGCGCTCTGGTGCGCCTGGACCAACGGTGGCATCTCGGAGCATCCGGAGGCACTCAGTGTGCGTGGCCGGGCGGGACAGCCGACGTGGTTCAGCGCTGACTACCCGGCAGACTGGCAGCCCGGGCCGTTCTACGGCGGGTTGATGTGCCTGGCCTGTCCGGAAGCCCGGCAATGGGCGGTGGGCAAGACGCAGTGGCTCGTCCAGCATCACAAACTGGACTACCTCAAACACGACGTCAATCCGATCGTGACGCAGTGCAACAAGACCGGCCACCGGCACCACTATGGTGTAGACACAAGCTACTGGGCGACGCTGGGCTACTACCAGGTCCAGCGGCAGTTGCGCGACGCGTTTCCCGATCTGATCCTGGAGAACTGTTCCGGCGGCGGCCACATCAAGGATTTCGGAGTGATGGCGTACACGCACTACATCGTGGCGACCGACACGCTGTCGAATCTTCCCAACCGGCAGGCGATGTACGATTCGACCCGCGTGCTGCCCCCCGTGGTGCTTCAGTGTTACACCTACGACAACGTGTATCCGGTGCGCGGCGATTCGCCCGGCACGTTCTTGTGGCGTTCCGCCATGATGGGCGCCTGGCAGATCGATCCGACGGATACGCCTCTCTGGACAGACGAAGAGAAGGCGGCGACACGTCGATCCGTGGAGATCTATCGCGAGTGGATCCGGCCGCTGCTGGCCGACGTGAAGGTGCACCACATCCTGCCCCGGCCCGATGGAGTGCATTGGGACGGCCTGTTCTACTGGAGTGCGCCGGCACAGCGCGGCACGCTGTACGTCTGGCGGCCGGACTCGCCCGAGCCCAAACAGACGATTCGGCTCAAAGGATTGGAGGCCGACCGCCACTACTGGGTCTGGAGCGAGGAGGCCTCGGTCGCGCCGGGTCTGTGGCGCGGCCAACAGCTGATGGACGCCGGGATCGAGGTCGAGTTGCCGCAGGCGTACTCGAGCGACGTGCTCTTCCTGCAGGACGAAGCGCGGGGGGAACCGGTGGGCCTGACGGTTCCCGGCTCGTTTGGCGTGCTCGACGCAGCGCTGCACAGCGGCGTGTTCGGCGCCTCGGCGCAACTGACCTGGGAGCCGGCTGACGGGGCCCGCAGCTACCGCGTGATCGTCGCGGCAGACCCGGAGTTCGAGAGAGTCGTTGCCAGCATGCTTGTCACGCAGCCCCGGGCCGCGTTGCACGATCTGGCGCCACAGCAGACGCTGTACTGGCGCGTCGAAGGTCTCGCCTGGGGCGGTCGCCGGCCAAATGCAGGCGGGCCCGCCACGTTCGCGACGCCCCCGCTGAACCGGCCGCGCGGGCTGGTGTTTGCCTCCGACCTGGACTGGATCGCGACGACTGCCGGGGCGGACAATCCGGTGCGGCGGGACGTGAACTACTACGGCAAGCAGCTGGCGATCAACGGCCGCGCGTATCCGAAAGGTCTGTGGACTCACGCATTTTCCGACGCGACCCCCGCGGATACCGTGTACGATGTGGCAGGCAGACGGTACGAGCTGTTCCAGGCCGACGTCGGACTCGATGATGCCAGTGGTGGCGGCAGTGTGCAGTTTCAGGTGCTGGCCGACGGCGCGCTGAAGGCGGAAAGCCCCGTGCTGAGTCCGCGCCAGCGCCACACGCTGCGCGCTGTGATTGCGGACGCGCGCCAGGTGACCTTGCGCGTTCTCAACGGCGGCGACAACTATATGTGCGACCACGCTGTGTGGGGCGCCGCGCGGTTTGTCGAAGCAGGGGTCGACGATCCGCTCGACACGCATCCGTAATCTCGGGCGTGCCCAGACGCCGGAACCTTTAGTCCAGCCAGTTGCCCGGAGGAAGTGATGATGACACGCATCTGTTCTGTGCGAGTGCTCTGTGTGTGGTGCGGCTGCGGACTTGTGGCTGCCGCGGCCGTGGGGGGCGAGACGATTTTCGACAGCGTGTGCCAGGAGGCGCAGGGGGTGTCCCGCGGATCGCTGGCAGCGCCGCTGTCCCCGGAACAGTGGCAGGCGACCGTGGCGGAGCGGCGGGAGATGTGGCGCGAGATGCTGGGCCTGTCACCGCTGCCGCCGCGCACGCCGCTGGAGGCCACCGTGACCGGTGTGCTGGAACGCGGCGACTATGTGGTGGAAAAAATCCACTTCCAGAGCATGCCGGGAGCCTATGTGGCTGGGAACCTCTACCGGCCGGCGCAGATTGCGCAGCCACTGCCCGCCGTCCTCTACATGTGCGGGCACACCAAAGGCAAAGTCAATGCTCCGTACCAGGCCAACCCGCGCTGGTTCGGCCAGCACGGCTACGTGGCACTGGTGCTGGACCCGATCCAACTCGGGGAATGCCAGGGACTGCACCACGGCACCTATCGGGAAGGACGCTGGGATTGGCCCAGCCGGGGTTATACACCGGTGGGGACCGAGGTCTGGAACGGCATGCGGGCGCTGGACTACCTGGAGACCCGCGCCGACGTCGATGCACAGCGGATCGGAGTGACCGGCTTGAGCGGCGGCGGCGTGGTGTCGTGGTGCCTGGGCGCCGCCGACGAGCGGGTCAAGGTCGTCGTGCCGGTATGCCAGACCGGGAGCACGGAGCAGGTCGTGGTCGATCGGGCGACCGATGGCCACTGCGACTGTGCGTTCTGGATCAACTACTACCGCTGGTGCTGGCCCGACGTCGGCGCGCTGATCGCCCCCCGCGCGCTGCTGATCGCGTCAGGCACTGAAGATGTGCTCTGGCGCCCCACGGCCTTCCGCGATGTGGCGCACCGGATCCGGCACCAGTACGCGGCGCTGGGGGAGTCCAGCAAATTCGAACTGGTCGAAGACCTCACACCCCACGGCTATACTCCCAAGCTGCGGCAGGCGATCTTCACCTGGTTCAACACGCATCTGAAGGGGGACCCGACGCCGGTCGCGGACGACGTCACCGAGTATGTCGAGCCAGAGGAGAACCTGCTGGTATTCGGTGGCCAGCTGCCGGAGAACGACCAGATGCGGCAGATCGATACGCTGCTGGTCCAACGCGGGGAACGGCCGGCCGTCACCGACGCGGCGGCGTGGGCCGCTTATCAGGAGGCGACGATCAAGCGGCTGCGCGGACTTACCTTCCGCTATATCCCGCCGGACTGCACGCCCCGCGTACGGGACGTGCGTCAGGACGGGAGCGAGCAGGGGATTGGGTTCGGCAGCGACGTCTTCGATACGGCCGACGGACTGACGCTGCACATGAAGACCGTCCGTCCGCTCTCGGCGCCGCCGCCGCGGCCTACGGTCGTATACGCGATCCAGCCGGACGCGCGGAGCACTTTTGCGGGCGGCGGATCCTCCCGGCCGCGGATGGACGCCTCGTGTGCGACCGCCGGCGTGGAGGTGCGCAACACGGGTGTCACCTCGGTCGGCCCCGGCTATCTGTGGACCTTGCGGCGCGTCTATCCGCTCCTGGGCCAGACGCTGCCGGAGCGGCAGGTGTACGATCTGCTGGCCGGTGTGGCGCTGGTGCGCCGCGCCCCGGACACGGGGCCCATCGCCGTGTTTGGCCAGGGGTATACGGCGCCGCTGGCCATCTACGCCGCGATGCTCGACCCGCAGGTGAGCGAGGTCATACTGGACAGCCCGCCGGAGAGCCACGAGGATCCGCAGACGCCGGAGTTCCTGGGCATTCTGCGCATCGGCGATCTGCCGCAGAACCTGGCCCTGCTCTATCCGCGGCCCATCACGTTCGTCGGCAACGTGCCGCCGGCCTACGAATGGACGCGGCAGCTGTATGAGAAGCTGGGCGCCGCCGACCGCATTCGCGTCGTCGACAGCGTGCAGCAGTGGCGGCCGCTCTAGCCGCTGCGGGCACGCATCAGCGCTGCGCGAGGGTGAACTCGGGGAGCGGGACGATGGCGCCGCCGTGGAGCGCGGACTGATGGGCACAGATGCCCACGCACGTCCAGTTGGCGGACGTGACCGCGTTGGGGACGGGATCGCGGTCCGCGGCCAGCGCCGTCAGGAACTCGTTGACCAGGTGGGGGTGCGAACCGCCGTGGCCCCCTCCCTGGACGAACGATCGATGTGCGGCATTCTGGATCGAGCGGGTGAAACAGCGGATGGGTTCGGGCAGCAGATGTGCGAAGTCGGGCACCTCCACCGGCGCAGCGATCTCGGGCTCCGGTTTCTTGGCCGTGTGCAGCACGTGCGGTTTGCCTTCGACCAGAGTCCATTCGAAACTCTTTTTGGTCCCGTAGACATCGAAGCTCTCGCGATACTGCCGCGCCGTGTCGTAGAGCACGCGCCAGATGTGTGCCACCACGTCGGAATCCTGGATCTTGATGTGGCACGTCTCCACCGCGAACCGGTTGCCGGATTTCTGCTGGATGTCCTCCCGCACCGTGCCCGAGCCGAGACAGGTCACGTACTCGGCACGCGCGTCCAGCAGACCGAGGCAGGGGCTGACGACGTGGGTGGCGTAGTGCATGGGGATCATGTGTTCCCAGTACTCCGGCCAGCCGTCCATATCCTGCGGGTGTGAAGCCTGCAGGTACTGGATCTTGCCCAGTTCCCCTTTCTGGTAGAGGTCCTTCAGGAACAGGAACTCGCGCGAGTAGACGACGGTTTCGGCCATCATGTACTTCAGGCCCGTGCGGCGGACGAGCTCGACGATCTGACGGCACTCGTCAACGGTGGTCGCCATCGGCACCGTGCACATGACGTGTTTGCCGGCTTCGAGCGCCGCGATGGACATGGGCGCGTGGTCGGGAATGGGCGAGTTGATGTGCACGAAATCCACTTGCGGATCGGCCAGGACGTCGGCATAGCGCGTGTAGCGTTGCGGCACACCGAAGGTGTCGCCGATCTTGCCCAGCCGCTCAGCGTTGCGCTGGCAGATGGCATACATGTTCGCGTTCGGGTGACGCTGGTAGATCGGAATGAACTCGGCGCCGAAGCCAAGGCCGACAATGGCCACATTGAATTGCTTGTCGTTCATGTTACGTCCATCCGTTTCGAGACGCGCGTGCCTGGGTGACTGGGACCGGTCGTACGACGCAGCCGGCCGGCGGCGTTCTCCGCTCCGGCCTGCACGCTGATTGTACCTGCTTGTGATGCGGGTTCAATTCGGTTAATTTGGGGAACCGCCCCGTGCACAAGGAGAGTTCTGATGAGTGCTGGTCCTGCGGCATCCACCGCTGCGAATGTGCCCTGGTATCGCGAACTGTCGGGTTACCACTGGTTCGTGTTCATCGTCTGTACCTTGGCCTGGATGTTCGACTGCCTCGATCAGCGGTTCTTTGTGCTGGCCCGCGGGCGCGCGCTGGAAGAACTGCTGGGCAGTCCAGATCAGGTGAAGTGGTATGGATCAGTAGCCACCTCGCTGCTGTTGATTGGCTGGGCCACGGGCGGGTTGATCTTCGGTGTGATGGGTGACCGCCTGGGGCGGGCCAAGACGTTGATGGCCACCATCGGCGTCTACTCGCTGTTCACAGGGCTCTCGGCCCTGTCGGTGGCGTGGTGGGACTTCTGCTTGTACCGGTTCCTCACAGGGCTGGGCATCGGCGGCGCCTTCTCCGCGGCCGTGACCCTGCTTGCCGAAGAGATGCCGACACGGGCGCGGCCCCACGCGCTGGGGCTGATGCAGGCCCTGTCGGCCATCGGTAACATCTCGGGTTCGTTGCTCGGCGCCGTATTCCTCACCAAGTCCCTGTCCGTGGGCTGGTCGATACTGCCTGACGGTGAGTTCCACGGCTGGCGGATCTTGTTTGTGGTGGGCACGCTGCCCGCGCTGCTGATCGTAGCCGTGATGCTTTACATTCGCGAGCCGGCAAGTTGGCTTGCAGCGCGTGAAGCGGCGCGGCAGGGGCAGGCGGCCGGGAGTCAGATCAAGCTCGGCAGCTGGCACGAGATGTTCAGCGACCCGCACTGGCGCAAGAACCTGATCGTAGGCGTGCTGCTGGTCACGGCCGGTGCCGTCGGTCTCTGGGCGATCGGCTTCTGGACCCCGGAACTGATTCGGGATGTGCTCGCTGGCAGCGCGAAGGCCGATCCGTCGACCGGTCTGGTCGACGCAGATCAACTGCGGGCGCACCAGGATAAGGTGGCTTCGTATGCGCTAGCCCTGCAGGATGTCGGCGCGTTTCTGGGCATGATTGCGTTCACGGCGATCACGGCGCGGATCGGGCGGCGCAGCGCATTTGGCCTGTCGTTCCTGGCCTGCTTCATCGTCGTCTTCGGCGTCTTCGGGTTCATGAACCAAGAGTGGCAGATCTACTTGTTCGTCCCGCTGGTGGGGTTCACGACTCTCACAGTGTTTGGCGGCTATGCGATCTATCTGCCCGAGATCTTCCCGACCCGATTGCGCAGCACGGGCACCAGCCTGTGCTACAATGCCGCCCGCTATCTGACGGCGATCGGCGTGTTCACGATGGGGTCCCTGACCCTGCTGTTCAATTGGCTGGGCTTTGCCGAGCCGTTCCGGTGGGCAGCGTGCAGCGTGGCCTTCATCTTCCTCGCCGGTATTG
>DAISIS010000057.1:0-17493 GCA_036821925.1 Pirellulaceae bacterium | reverse complement strand
TGAACCCGTTCGTCACGCAAGTCGCGGCCCTCCGGGACCACCGGGCGACCCGAACCCGGGGCTTTCGGCCCCTCCGTGCCACGGTCGGGCGGTGCGGGCTTGCGCTGCGGGGACCGCGGCATCGGGCCCGACAGGTCGGGCAGCTCGCTGGCGTAGGCCTCGGGCGGCGAGTTCTCGCCGCGAGCCGACGCGCCGTCGACCTCCCGCGCGGGGTTCCTGATATGCCCGGCCGACCCCGCCCCGAGTGCGGTGCTGCCCGAGGCGAAGCGACTCAGCCGAGGGTCGGCCCCGGCCGGCGTGCGCGTGTCGCCGGGTGCCGAAGTCCCGCCCTCTGGCACCGATTCGTCGCCCGCCCCGGCCACTGCGGATGCGGGGCCCTTCCCCCTCGCTTGACCGGCAGGCAGATTCCGACCTTGCGTCTCGGGGAGAATCGCGTTACCCTCCCGCCACGTATCGTCTGTGACAGATTCGCGTTTCGTCGTTTCCTGTCAGATCCCGAGCGAGGGTGTCGAGGGGGTGGGGATGGCAGTTCCATCGCATGTGCGGGCCGACGTATGCCGGTGGTGCGGCGTGCTGGGCCTGATCGTTGTCGGGGCCGCGGGCGGCTGCAACATGGTGGCCACGGGGCAGAACATGCAGGGATCGCGTCTCTACGAGCAGGGGCAGTACTACCCGGCGATGGAGAAGTTCCAGCAGGCGATGGCGAGCGACCCGAACGATGCCAACGCCTACTACAATCTCGCGGCCACGCTGCAGCAGTTGGGGACGGCCAACAAGGACCCGGCCCTGCTGCAGCAGGCGGAGACGGTGTACAACCAGTGTCTGGACCGCAACCCGAACCACACGGACTGTCACCGGGCTCTGGCGGTGCTGCTGGTCCAGACCGACCGCACGGACCGGGCCTTCGCGCTGCTCAAGAACTGGGCGATTCGCAGTCCGCAGAACGCGGACGCGCGGGTGGAGTTGGCGCGGCTGTATGAGGAGTTTGGCGACGCCAAGACGGCCGAGTTGCAGTTGCAGCAGGCGATCCAGCTGGACCAGACGAACAAGCGTGCCTGGGCGGCGATGGGGTACCTCCGCGAATCCAACGGCGACCTGAGCCAGGCGCTGGCCAACTACCAGCGGGCGTACGCGCTCAACGGCTACGACCCCACGATTGCCAACCGCATCGCCGCACTCAACAAGACGGTCGCCGGCACGCCCGGCCGGCCGGCGGCGGATGGCAGCACGCGCACGGTGGACGCGTCGACCCCCGGGGTGCGTTACTGATTGGCCCCGGGGGCGTTCCTGGCGTCCTTCTCACATCGGTGCCGAGAGCTTAGAATCCGAGGTCTGGGCGGCCGGTTCCCACAGTTGCCGCATTGGCCCCGGCCTCCCGCAGCCCACTTCCCTGCCCGGACGCGCATGCCGACCCCGGGATGGCGGGAAGCCGGTGTGTCGGCTGGGGTGTCGCGAAGGTGTCCCCTTCCATCCGGCGCCAGGCGACGTGCAAGGCTGTCCGGACGCGAGGTCATGCGGAACGGTACAACATCGAGGTAGTTTACAATGGACGCATACGCTGCAGTCGGTCGGGTCTACAACTTTTCGGCGGGACCAGCCGTCCTGCCGCTGCCGGTGCTCGAGCAAGCCCAGCGTGAAATGCTGGCGCTCCCCGGCTGTGGCATCTCGGTGCTGGAGATCAGCCACCGGAGCAAGCCGTTCGAGGCGATTCTGGAAGATGCCAAAGCGCGTCTGAAGGCCTTGCTGCAGATCCCGGACAACTATCGCATCCTGTTCCTGCAAGGGGGAGCGCGGCTGCAGTTCTCGATGATTCCGATGAACCTCGCGCGGGGCACGGGCAAGCCCGCCGACTACATTCTCACGGGATCCTGGGGCAAGAACGCCTTGAAGGAGGCCAAACGCGAGTGTGAAGTGCGGGTGGCGTGGGATGGCCAGGCCACGAACTACGATCACCTGCCCGCCCCTGCCGAACTGCAGCTCAGTCCGGACGCGGCGATGGTGCACATGACGTCCAACGAGACGATTCAAGGGGTGCAGTTCGCGACCACGCCCGACGTGGGCAACGCGCCGCTGGTGTGCGACGCGTCATCCGATTTCCTGTCTCGCCCCGTGCCCATCGATCGCTTCGGCATCATCTACGCCTGCGCTCAGAAGAACGTGGGGCCGGCCGGCGTCACGGTGGTGGTGATCCGCGAGGATCTGCTGGAGCGCAGTCAGGACACGCTGCCCGGCTATCTGAATTTCAGCATTCACGCGGCGGAGAACTCGCTGTGGAACACGCCGCCGTCGTTCGCCGTCTACATCGTGGGGCTGGTGGCCAAGTGGCTGCAGGAGGAGATTGGCGGACTGGCCAAGATGCAGGAGCTGAACCAGAAGAAGGCGGCGCTGCTCTACCAGGTCATCGACAGCAGCCACGGATTCTACCGCGGCCACGCCCGCCCCGACTGCCGGTCGATGATGAATGTCACGTTCCGGCTGGCCACCCCCGAACTCGAGGCGGACTTCCTGGCGGAGGCCGCCCAACAGGGGCTCGTCTCGCTCAAGGGGCACCGCAGTGTCGGCGGTGTCCGCGCTTCAATCTACAATGCGATGCCGCTGGCGGGTGTCGAGAAGCTTCGCGATCACATGCTCGCTTTCGCGCAACGGCGCGCATAAGGAACACACACCATGCATCGAGTCATCATTCTGGACGATGTCGCGCAGGAAGGGCTGGATCTGCTGGAGGCAGCTGACGGTATCGAGTACGAGATGCGCACCGGCCTGAAAGGGGCCGAGCTGCGTCAGGCGCTGGCCGAGGCCGATGGCGCGGTATGTCGCAGCGGCGTGAAGATCACCGCAGAAGCGCTGGAGGGCAACCGCCGTCTGAGAGCGATCGTGCGGGCGGGGGTCGGCACCGACAATATCGACAAAGTCGCGGCCACCCGGCAGGGTATCGTCGTCATGAACACGCCGGCCGGCAACACGCTCAGCACGGCCGAACACACCTTCGCCCTGATGTTGGGCCTCTCCCGCAACATCGCCGCCGCGCACCAGAGCCTGCAGGCCGGCCGGTGGGACCGCAAACACTACATGGGCACCCAACTGGCCGACAAGACGCTGGGCATCGTCGGACTGGGACGCATTGGCCAGGAGGTCGCGCTGCGCGCGGTGGCGTTCGGCATGCACGTCCTGGGCTACGATCCGTTCCTCTCCGCAGATTCCGCGACGAAGCTGGGGGTCGACAAAGTGGAGAGCGTGGCCGAGATGCTCCCACAGGCCGACTACCTCACCGTGCACACGCCGCTCACTCCGGAAACCAAGCACCTGATCGGCAAGCGGGAAATCGAGCTGCTCAAGCCGGGTGCGCGGCTGATCAACGCCGCCCGCGGCGGGATCTACGATGAGGCCGCGCTGGTCGAGGGGCTGCAGAGCGGGAAGCTGGCCGGCGTGGCGCTGGACGTGTACGAATCCGAACCGTGCACGAGCAGCCCCCTGTTCGCGCTGCCCGGCGTGCTCTGCACACCGCACCTGGGCGCCAGCACGGAAGAAGCGCAGACGCTTGTCGCGGTCGAAGCCGTCCAGCTGCTGATTCGCTTCCTGACCACCGGCGAAGTCCGGCACGCCGTGAACATGGCGGCCGTCGATCCCAAGACGCTCCGGTCCATGGTCGGCACCCTGGATGTCGCGTACCGGCTCGGCCGGCTGCTGGCCCAGTGGCATGGCGCCGCCGCCGCCTCGTGCCAGCTGCAGTACCGCGGGGAAGTCGCCGCGCAGAACACCCAGCTCCTGACCGCCTCGTTCTGCGCCGGCCTGCTGGAACAGGCACTCGACGAAGACGTCAACATCGTCAATTCCGCACTGCTGATGAAGGAGCGTGGCATTCAGCTGACGGAGCAACGGGACACGGAGCTGGGTGAGTTCAGCTCGTCCATTGCGGCCAGCGTCACCAGCGATGGGGAGACCTGGAGCGCTTCGGGCACCCTGTTTGGCAAGAAGATGCCCCGCTTGATCCGGCTCGGCCAGTATCGCCTGGATGCCTACCTCGACGGCGTGCTCTGCATCTTCAAGCATCAGGACGTGCCCGGCATCATCGGCCAGGTCGGCTCCGTCTTCGGCGCGCATCGGATCAACATCGCCCAGATGTGTGTCGGCCGCGAACAGTCGACGCCCGGCGGCACAGCCGTCGGCGTGCTCAACTTCGACGCGTTCCCGCCCCAGGCGGCGATTGACGAGGTGCTGAAGCTCCCTGCCATCCAATCGGTGCATCTGGTGCAGTTGCCGCCGGCCGGCCAGCTGCCCGCCTGGCTGCAGGGACTGGTGTAGGTCGCCCGATCCCACGCGGCCCCACGCGTTGACAAACCACTCCGGCTGGCCGGCCGCCAGCCGGGGCTGGAGCCGGCAGCGCCGGTTGTGCGGCTGGTGACGCGGTGTGCCGGCCGATCCCGGTGGCGCGCCGGGCGGCCGAGTTCATGACTGCGCTGCAGGCGGGGTCCAGCGTGCAGGTTTGACTTGTTAACTTGAAGGTCCCGCAGCCGCCGACTAGGCTGGATGGCAGACTCATCTTTCTGCGGCGAATCCTGGCTGGACCTTTCATGCAGCTTGGTCTGCTCACGGCCCTCGTGGCCGCCATCGTGATCTCGGAGAACGCGCCCCGCGAGCCCGTACCCGACGCCACCTGGCGTCTGGCGCTGGCGCTGGTCTGCAGCCTGACCGTGGTGCTGCCGGCCGCTGTGGGTTCGGTGGCCGTTGCGCGGGCAATTGACCGGGACGCCCGCCGCCGCGTCACGTGGCTCCACTCGTTCGCGCGCTTCAAACAGGCGCATCTGATCGCCTGGCTCCTGGCCGTCGGCGTCACCCTCTACGGCCTCAGCTGGCCGCAGGTTGTCCGCTACAACTGGGGCCTCGACCGCGCCATCCTGATCAAGGACCTGCTGGTGCTGGCACCGATCTGGGTGACTTGGTTGCTGTCCTGGGCAGCCTTCTACGAAGTCGACCATGCCGTCTATCGCGCGGCGCACCGCGACGAGCAGCCGGGTGCGGGAGCGGCCGCGACCGGTTTCACGCCGCGCGCACAGTTCGTCTGGATGCATGCGCGGCACTACCTGGGGCTGTGTGTCTTGCCGGTCCTGGCGCTGCTGGCGTGTCAGGACGTGGCGACGCTGGTGGCGCCCGACTGGCAGCAATCCCGCGGCGCGTGGCTGGTCTATCTCGTGCCGCTGTGCGCGCTGATCGTCGCCTTTCCGCATCTGCTGAGCCGCATCTGGAACACCGCGACGCTGCCTGCCAGTCCCTTGCGGGTGCGTCTGTCGAACCTGACAGCGCACATGGGCGTGCGTTGCCGGGATTTCAAGATCTGGCAGACCGACCGCCAGGTGCTCAATGCAGCCATAGCCGGGCTCTTCCCGTCGGTGCGGTATGTCTTCGTGACGGACGCCCTGCTGCTGTACCTGCGGGATGACGAACTGGAGGCGGTTGTGGCGCACGAGCTGGGCCATATTCGCCGCCGGCACCTGCTGCTGCGTCTGCTCCTGCTGGGGTTACCGGCGTGGATCGCCGCGAACATGCAGACCTTCTCGCCGCAGATCGCTGACCTAGTCACGCGCTGGCAGGTCGGCAGCGTGGGCGATGCGGCGCTGCCTGGCCACCTGGTCCTGGCAGGCTTCACGTTCGCGCTGGCCACCTTCGCGCTGGGACGTTACTCGCGGCTGCTGGAACATGACGCCGACCTGTGCGTCTTCGAAGTGGGGCGGGCGGAGACGTTCATTGCGGCGATCGATCGCCTGTCATTTCTCTGCGACGATCGGCGGCAGCGTGCGACGTGGTTGCATCCCAGCACCGCCGCACGCGTCCAGTTGCTGCAGCGTGCGCTGGGCGACCCACAGACCGCCCGCGAGTTTCGCGCGCGCGTGGAACGGGTCAACCGGTTGCTGATCAGCGCGTGGCTGGCCGCACCGCTGGCCGCCTTTATCGGGTGAGTGCGACGCGCACGGACGCCACTGCGATCCTTCCAGCCCTCACAACCTGCCCTGCCTCATGACTCGCACGAGCTTTCTTAACAGTTACACTCTAACTCCCACGATCGGCGTGACGAATTTACCTGCAGCCTGACGCAGCGATCCCAGTTGGCTCACCCGCTCTCCCAAGCTTGCTCGAGGGGCGACTGGGTTGTTGCGCCCGACAGGTGCATCGCATCGCCGCGTGCCAGGCGCAACCTGCCGTCTCAACCACTGGTCCTGAATGCCTGATCAACAGGGGCCCCCTCCATGAGCGAAACCTCCCGCTGTCTGCTCGATCGCCTGGGCGAGGCGCTGTCCTCCAGCCCACATCTGTTTGGCCACAAGCTGGGCTACGAGGCCGACGCTGGCACCGTGATCCTCAAGGGCACTGTCACGAGCTACTACCAGAAGCAGATGGCACAGGAAGCCATTCGACGCGTGGACGGAGTGGAACAGATCGACAATCAGCTGTGCGTCGCCCCCTGCTACGACGCCGACGAGGTGGAGACGAGCGTTCCCCCGGCGCTCTACGCCTGCCGGCTGCCCCACGGCTGCCCGCTATAGCAGCCGCGGCCGACCCCACACACCGCTCACCGGCTTCCGCTACGCGGCGGGTGTGCCGAGCATGGTGCGGATCAGGGTGCGCGCCTTGTCCAGCGCGGCCGGAAGCTGTTCGGGCCGCTTGCCGCCGGCCTGGGCCAGATCGGGGCGACCGCCGCCGCCGCCACCGACGACGACCGCCACCTGTTTCACCCAGTCGCCGGCGCTGAGACCTCGCTCAACCAGCTGCCGGCTGAGTCCGGCGACGAGCAGGACCTTGTCGTCCCCTTGCGCGGCCGCCAGGAAGATCGCCGCCTGATCTGTCTTCTTGCGCACCTGGTCGATCCACTGCCGCATCAGGCTCGGATTGGCACCGGGGGTCTCGCAGACGACCACGTGCACGCCCTCGATGACGTCGCCGCGTTCCAGGAGCGCATCGGCCGACAGCAGGCCGCTGCGGCCCAGGTCCGCCACCTGCGTCTTGAGCTGTTCGACTTCCGCCAGCAGCGCTGCGGTGCGTTCCGGCACGTCTGCCGGGGCCACGTTCAGCAGGCGTGCCGCCTCGCGAAGGCAGCCGCGCAGCTGCGCGTAGGTCAGCGCGGCGTCGGCCGGCCGGCCCAGCGCCGCCTCCGCCGCCGGCGTGGCAGGTTCCGTGCCCGAGGCAAGCTGCTTGCGCAGGTCGCGCAGCAGCCGTGCCTGCGCGCGGAGCGCCGCGGGCACCGCCTGTTCGGCGACGCCCAGCAGCTGCGCCGCCCGTGCGAGCGTGCTGCGGGTCTGCTCGGCCTGCTGCTGCGCCCGCTGGCCGGTGAGCGCCACGATGCGGCGTGTGCCAGTCGAGACGCTTTCTTCCGACACGATCTCGAAATCAGCCACCTCGCGTGTGTTGGACACGTGCGTCCCCCCGCACAGCTCGCGGCTGAAGTCGCCCATCGTGACCAGACGCACCGGATCGGGATACTTCTCGCCAAAGAGCATCATGGCCTCTTTGGCGCGGGCCTCGGCCAGTGGCACGTAATCCCACTGCACCGGCTGAGCCGCCTGAATCCGCTCCTTCACATCCTGCTCGATCTGCAGCAGCTGATCGTCGCCGACGGCCGTCAGGTTGGTGAAGTCAAACCGCAGCCAGTCTCCATCCACCTTGGAGCCCTGTTGCTGGGCGTGGCCCCCCAGGTTCCGCTGCAACGCGTAGTGCAGGAGGTGCGTCGCCGAATGCGCGCGGCGAATCGCCGCGCGATGCACCGGATCGACGCGTGCCGTGACGGCCGCTCCCGCCCGCATCTCGCCCGCCAGCAGGTGCCCGACGTGCAGGATCAGATCTCCGTCCTTCTGCGTGTCGGCCACGCGGAAGGTGAAGCCCTGCCCGACCAGCTCTCCCCGGTCACCGACCTGGCCCCCCGACTCACCGTAGAACGGGGTGCGGTCCAGCACCACCGTGATCGGCTGCACATGCCCCACCTCGCTGACCCGATCGCACAGCTGATGCTGGGCGATGATCCCCTTCACTTCGCCCTGCGCGGTGTCGGTTTCGTAGCCCAGGAAGTGCGTCAGATGGAGGGCCTTCTTGAGCGCCTCGATGGGACCGGTCTTGAACAGTTCGATCTGCTGTTTTCCCGAATCCAATCCATGTTTGATCATGGCCTGGCGGAACCCTTCGGTATCGAACGTGTAGTTGCGTTCCGCCGCCAGCGATTCCACCAGTTCCGGCGGGATCCCGTAGGTCGAATAGAGCTCCGCCGCATCATTGCCATCCACCAGGACGCGCCCCGCCTTGGCCATCTCCGCAAAGATCCCCTCGACCCGCGCCAACCCGTCATCGATCGTGGCGAAGAAGGACTGCTCCTCCTGCCGGATCACCTGGGCGACCCGCTCGCTCGTGCCGCGCAGTTCCGGGTAGGGGGTGGCCATCAGCTCGACGACCACGGGTACCAGCTGGTAGAGGAACGGTTCTTCGACCCCCAGCTGATGGCCGTCCAGGACGGCGCGGCGCAGCAGCCGTCGAATCACGTACTTCTCGGCCTTGGCGCCGGGGTAGACGTTCTCGTGCACCGCAAACGTGCAGGCGCGGAGGTGGTCAGCGATCCGCCGGAACCGCCGCCCGCTTTCGGCCTGCGGATCGTAGGTGCACCGGCAGGCGTCCGCCGCCGCCTCGACCAGCGGACGCAGGATGTCGATGTGGTAATTCGTCGGCACCCCCTGCAGTGTCGCGGCAGTCCGCTCCAGCCCCATCCCCGTGTCAATATTCCGGCTCGGCAGCGGCCGCAGATTGTCCGGTGGATCGCCGACGCGGTTGAACTGCGTGAAGACCAGGTTCCAGATCTCCACCGTTTCGCCGAAGTCGTCGCGATAGAAGATCTCGCTGCACGGGCCACACACGCCGTCCGGCCCTTCACTCGGCGCATTGGCCGGCCAGAAGTTGTCTCCCTCCCCCATCCGCTCCAGGCGGCTCGCCGGCAGCCCGACGACGTCCGTCCAGATCGACGCGGCCTCGTCATCGTCCAGATACACCGAGACCGTCAGACGCGTGGGGTCAATGCCCAGCCACTTCTTGTCGGTGCAGAACTCCCAGGCCCACGTGATGGCCTCGCGTTTGAAATAGTCTCCGAAACTGAAATTGCCCAGCATCTCGAAGAACGTGTGGTGATAGGCGGTCCGCCCCACGTTCTCGATGTCGCCGGTCCGCAGACACTTCTGGCAGGTCGTGGCCCGCGTGAATTCCAGCTTCACCTTGCCCAGGAAGTGATCCTTGAACTGGTTCATGCCGGCCGGCGTGAACAGGACCGAAGGGTCCCAGGTCGGAACCAGCACATCGCTTTCCCGCCGGGTGTGCCCCTTGGATTCAAAGAAGGCCAGATACTTTTCGCGCAGTTCATCCGTTTTCATGGGGGATTCCGCTAATCACACCGGGACCGTTCATCGTTCGTGCAAACCCGACATAATATCGACTCGCGGCTTTCCCAGCAATTCGATCGGGGCGAGGCGCGGGCGTGGAGCCGCCAGAGTGGGTGGCGTCCCGCGCCGGCCGGCCGCGCAGGAGCAGCCCGGACACGCCTGTCCTGGCCGCTCGGCCCCCAGTTGTGCCTATTCGGCCGGTACCGTGCGGACGGCGTCCGCCCCTTGGCCGGAGGTCAGTTGCAGCTGCACGGTCCCCGCCTGATCGGCCACCGCCTGAAAGAATTCCCGGGGCGTCGCGACGCGCTGCGTCCCGACGTGGCTGATGCACTCCCCGCGCCGCAGGCCCGCTTTCCAGGCAGGCGAATCGCGGTCCACCTCCGCCACCGCCACGCACCCGGCCGGGTCCACGGTAGTGGCACCCTGGAGGCTCAGTTGCGGCGGCAGCGCCGACGGATAGTCGACACGCAGACCGCGCCAGGCAGGTTCTGCCACCTGGGCATACGGCTGGCGCGACGTCGCCAGGTACTTCTTGGCCAAGACGACGCTGGCCGTCACAGTCTGCGGCGGCTGCTCCAGCGCTCCGCGCCGTTGGAGCGTCAGCGTCACGGTTTCCTCGGCCGGCAGGCGGCTCAGTTCCCGGAACAGCGCGTTCTTGTCACACACCTCCGTTTGGTTGACGTGCGTGATCACGTCGTTCGGCTGCAGCCCGGCCTTTTCGGCCGGCGTTCCGGGGACGACGCGGAGCACGCGTGTGCCAGACCGTCCCGCCTGCCGCTCGGCCAACGACAGATGCTCCGGCTGCACGCCCAGGAACCCGAAGGCCGGCAGGCGTCCTTGCTTGAGCGTCTCCACCGTCTTGCGGAAGGCATCGTCTACCGGGATCGCAAAGCCCGCCGGTTGCTCGTATCCGGCCATGGCTGCCAGCGACGTGGTCAACCCGACCATTTCGCCCTGTAAATTCACCAGCGCTCCCCCGCTGGTCCCCCAATCCAGGCGTGCATCGGTCTGCAGCAGCGTCCCGTATTGATCGAGCGTGCTGCGTTCCATCCCGGCGCTGGAATACCGCGGATCGGCGGCCGCGGCGCGACGCAGGTTCGAAATGATCCCCCAGCTCGCACTCACTTCCCCATCCCGTGCGATGCCGTAGGGATTGCCGAGCGCGATGACGATCATCCCCTTGCGCAAGCGTGTGGCGTCGCCGAGCGGCATGGGTTCCAGATCCGCGGCCCCGATCTTCAGCACCGCCAGGTCCGTCCAGGGATCGCCCGCGCGGACCTCCTGTGGCACCTCCACGTGCGCGACTTTGAACGGGCGCTGCCGCACCCACACGTAGTAGTCGTTGAGTTCCGGGTCCCCCAGGACGTGATAATTGGTCACCACGTGCCCATCGCGGTCCAGCACCACCCCGGTCCCAAACTCGTTGGGCACGAAATCGGGACTGGTGGGATTCGATTCCGCCAGGAAACCCAACGGCGCCGCATCCACCCGCAACGGATCAATCATCTGCTCCGCCACGCGCGCGCTCTGCTCGCTCTTCCGCACACGCGCAATCGCCACCACCGATTTCTCGGCCCGCTCAATGGCTGTGACCAGCGCCTCCTGCAAGGCCGACAGCGCTGCGGGCCCCGCCGGCTCCTGACACCACCCGGTCCGTGGCAGCAACGCAGTGAGGCCCAGAGCAGTGAGGCCCAGAAGCGCTGCGCGCGCCAAGCCCCCGAACCGGAGGCAACCGCGGCACACCGGCACCCGGCGCGCAAAAGACCTACGCATACGCATCGATCGACCTCCTGAAAACCGCGGTTCGCGACCGAATTGTACTCGGCCGCCGGTCGTCAGCCTATGCCGCCGTGCGTGCCGAAAGGCGGGGTTCACTCCGCGTCGGCCAGCGGTTCGGCATCGTCGCTCGCCGCAGCCATCCCATAGCCGCCGCTGGCGAGCACCTTGTCCCTGATTTCCGCAGCCAGCTGCGGGTTCTCGATCAGGAACTGGCGGGCCTTCTCCTTGCCCTGCCCCAGATGCGTGTCGCCATATTTGAACCACGATCCGCTCCGCGCCACGATCTTCTGGGCCACGCCCAGGTCGAGCAGGTCGCCTTCGTAGCTGATGCCGTTGGTGTGCATCATGTCGAACTCGGCAATCCGGAACGGCGGCGCCACCTTGTTCTTGACCACCTTGCAACGCACGCGCTGCCCCACCACCTGCTCTCCGTCCTTGATCTGCCCGATCCGGCGGACGTCGATCCGGCAGGAACTGTAGAACTTCAGAGCGCGTCCGCCCGGCGTCGTCTCAGGACTGCCGAACATGACCCCGATTTTCTCGCGGATCTGGTTGATGAAGATCACCGACGTCTTGCTCTTGGCGATCGCGCCGGTGAGCTTCCGCATCGATTGGCTCATCAGCCGTGCCTGCAGCCCGACATGGGAGTCGCCGATTTCCCCCTCCAGCTCCTGTCGCGGCACCAGGGCCGCCACGGAGTCCACGATGATCACGTCGACCGCATTCGACTTGATCAGCATCTCCGCGATCTGCATCGCTTCTTCGCCCGACGTCGGCTGGCTGACTAACAGCGTCTCCAGCTCCACGCCCAGCTTCTTTCCCCAGCTCGGGTCGAACGCATGCTCCGCGTCAATGATGGCTGCAATGCCCCCCTGCTTCTGCGCCTCAGCCGCCACGTGTAGCGCCAAGGTCGTCTTGCCGCTCGACTCCGGTCCAAACACCTCCACGATCCGGCCACGTGGAACGCCCTGACCACCCAGGGCGATGTCCAGCGACAGGCTGCCGGTCGGGATCCCTTCGATCTGCATCGCCTGCCCGCTGCCGAGGGCCATGATCGACCCTTCACCAAACTGCTTCTCAATCTGCTGCAGTGTGGTCTTGAGCTGCGGATTGCCAGCCAACACCTTGTTGATGGCCTCGCTGCCGCCATCGGACCGGGCCGCCTTCGCTGACCGGCCAACTTTGTCCTTGTCCTTGTCCTTCTTGGTCATGGAATCACTCGTTGTTTCCGAAATGGTAACCATCTGCTTTGACTCCTTTATACAACGTCCGCTGCAAGTTGTGCTCCGGGACATCGAATTCGCCTGCCGCACACCCCCCGTCGCCTGCAGGGCCAATGGTGTACAAACGAATACCATTTCCTGCGTTGGCCGTCAAGGCTGCATCCAGGCGCGACTCATTTCCAATCACATGATCGCAGGGCGCTGGACACATCTGGTCACAATCCTCCCCAAAAAAGAACTTTGGCGAAAAACCCTCTGCATGGTTCACCGCGATCGCGCAGTTTGCACTCATACTTAAGACATTCAGCTTGCATAATGCGCTCCCATGAATTCCACAGGTCGATTGACCACTTGCCTTCGCATTTCCCCAAGCCACTGGCAAGCAATGTTTTACAACTGAAATTCGTCGCACACCCAGCGACTGGCATGACCGATGCTCTGGTGCACGTGGGTGCTTTGGCAAGAGTGCCACAGGCAGCGGCGGGAGGCCGACTTGGCAAGGGTGCCGTGGAAAGGGTGGATCCAATGAAGATCGCAGTCACAGCGGCAGATGCGTCACTCGAGTCGCCCTTGGATCCACGGTTCGGACGTTGTCCGTATTTGCTGATCGTAAACACAGACGATTTGAGCTTCGAGACGTTGGAGAACCCCAATATCGGGCGTGACAGCGGTGCGGGGATACAGACGGCGCAGCTGGTAGCAGGCCGCGGCGCGCAGGTCTTGCTCACAGGCAATTGCGGGCCGAACGCGTATCAGACGCTCGCTGCGGCGAGGCATGGGATCGGGGCGCGGAGGTGGTATGGGTATGGGACGAGGCATGGGACGGGGTATGGGTCGCGGAATGGGTCGGGGGGCAGGTCGCGGGAGTGGGCAAGGCGTGGGGCGCGGAGGGACCAGCGCTGGAGGCGGGCGTGCGATGGGGCGTGGGACGGGCCAAGGTGGTGAGCCGCTGGGGAAAGCCGGCGGGGTGCGATCGCCAGTAGCACCACAGGGTCTTCCCGCTGATGATCCGCAACGCACTGCGCTCAGGGCTCAGGCACAGATGCTGCAGGAGCGTCTGGCGGCGTTGAATCAGCAGATGAACCAACTCGATCCGGTCGCGGCCGCCGGGCGTCAAGTTGCTGTCGTGGCTCCCGACCAGTGCCTTGGCTGCGGACTATGTGCGGCGATCTGCCCAGCGGGTGCCATTTCCATCAACGCCGTGGCGCAGATTGCCCCTGACCGGTGCACGGCGTGTGGGCAATGCGTCACCCAATGCCCGCAGCATGCGATCTCCCTCCAAATCGTCTAACGCGGCCATCTGCAGGACCTTGCTCGGATGAGTGTGGCAGAGGAAACTGCGCTGACCGTCCTGGAAGCAGAGCCGCTCGGGGTGTATTCTGGCCCTACACAAAAGTTCGCCTACCCCAACGGAGATCAGATCCACTGCTTCGCCTTGGCGTTTATTGTTCGCCGGTGGCAGGGGCAGATCTGTCCCGACGGGGTCGAAGGATCGGATCTCCGGTTCTTTGCGCTGTCGCAACTGCCACCCGATCTGGTGCCCCTGCACCGGCCCACGATCGCCGATTACAGTTGCTACCGGGGCTCGTTTCTACTGCGCTGATGATGCTGCAATGCCCATGATGTTGCACCGTCCAGCCGGCCAAGGGAAGGAATGCTCGGATGACACGATTGGACGAGGTGGAGATCTCCAAGACCATCCTCTGCACGTACCACGAGAATCTGCTGGCGCGGATTGCCAGCGACGTCATCATTGTGGGGGCCGGTCCGTCCGGGCTCGTGGCGGCGTTCTGCCTGGCCCAGGCGGGGGCCAAGGTGACGGTGCTGGAGAAGCGTTTGTCGCCGGGAGGGGGGATCTGGGGCGGCGGCATGGCGATGAACGTGGCCGTGGTCCAGGACGAGGCCGTGGCGTTGCTCGACGAGATGAACATTCGCGCGCAGCGCCGCGGTAACAACCTGCACGCCATCGACTCAGTGGAACTGGCCGCCGGCCTGTGCTGGAGCGCCCTGCGCGCGGGCGCGGCGGTGCTGAACCTGATCACCGTGGAGGATCTCTGCGTGCACCAGAACCGCGTGACGGGGGCCGTGGTTAACCGCACAAACATCGCCGGGGCCCTGCCGGTCGATCCGATCACGTTTTCGGCCCGCGCCACCCTGGACGCCACGGGGCATGAGGCGGTGTTAGTCCAGTGCCTGCGGAAACGCCGGCTGCTGTCGGCCACCGGAGCGCCGGCCGAAGCCCTGGAAGGGCCCATGGATGCGACCGCTGGCGAGCGTTTCGTCGTGGAACGCGCGTGCGAGGTCTTCCCGGGCCTGTGGATCTCCGGCATGAGTGTGTGCGCGACGCTGGGCGGCCCACGCATGGGACCGATCTTCGGCGGGATGCTGCTGTCCGGCAAACGGGTCGCCGAGGCGATACTGGCCGACCTGCAGCGTCAGCCCGCGCGTGGATGAAACAGCGCGACGTGCCACCCCCCTCAACATGGCCCTGCCAGGCGGGCGCGTTCAAGCCCCCAGCGGCGCTCGGGCCAGCACTTCGTAGGTCGGGCCCGACGGAGCCAGTTCGCTGGCGTAGACGATGACTTCGTCCACCACGGTCGAACCCGCGTCGAAATCCTGGTAGGCGCTGAGCGCCTCACCCAGCGACTGCGTCTGAGGCCCGGCGGCCCGCACCCGCCCGATCGTCAGATGCGGCCGGAACTGCTGCCGGTCCTGGGGGAAACGCTGCCGGGCAAGCGCAACATCGACGGCCGCGTGCAGTCGCCGGAATTCCTCCAGTCCCTCAGTCACTCCCACCCACAGCGTGCGTGGCCGTCGAATGTCGGGAAAGGCGCCGGCTCCCTGACAGGTGAACTCAAACGGGTCCACCGCTGCCGCACCCTCCCGCACCGCCTGGCAGATCGCTGCCACCGCATCGTCCGTCTGGTCACCCAGGAACTTCAGGGTGATGTGCATGTTGGCCGGTGCTACCCAACTCACCTTGACCTCGCTGCGCAGGTGAGTGATCAGCTGTGCGGCCCGCGATCGAACGCCGTCCGAAACGTCTACGGCGACGAATGTTCGAGTTCTGGACATGTGTGCAAGCGCCTTCCCGGTGGTGCAGGGCGGCACGGAACCCGCGTTACACACGCTGACGCCAGCGGTGGAGGGGCGGCCGCCGAGTGTCTCGATCCGACAAGGCTGGCCCTAGATCGCTGCTGGCCGGCTCCGCCGATAACCGAACAACCCCAACCCAGCCAGCCCCAGCACCCAGCTGATCAGAGACGACGGCTCCGGAACGTTGGTCACTCCGTACCGGACATCGTCGATCGCGATATTGTGCGGATACCGCCATTGTATCGTGATACTTGTGGTCGGCTTCGACTGAGGTGTCACGAGTTTGTGCCCCCCTTCGACCACCAACCCAGCACCCGGCGTCCGATAGTCCCACTCCTGCGGCGGCAGGTTATCGTGGTAGACCATTACGCCCAGCTTGAACTGTTCGTCCAGACTGTCCGTGTCGAAACTGTTGCGATTGGCCAACATGAACGAATCCAAGGACACGCGATGCTGCGACGGATCCTTGACAGTGATCGTCACCGAACCCCAGTTGAGCGGTTCGTCGGTGAGGTCGTCCATCGCCACGCCACCGGTCAGATCGCCGAAATCAGTGCCCAGATACCACTGGAGACGATCCAGATCACGGTACGAAGCGTCGTACACGCGATAGTCGACCGTCACCAGATCAGTCGTTCCATACTCGGCCACGATCGGAGTGCCATTTCCCGACGACTCGTCGTAGTCGAAGTCGACCACCTGAATCACACCGGCCTGAGCCCCAGCCGCAGACCAGAGGGCACATGCCAACACCGCAAAGCTCCGCGTCGATGCCTTCATCTGCTTGGTCTTCATCTGCTTGTCCCTATCATGAGATGCAAGGTCATGCGTGCTGGGAACCGTCTGCTTCCACTCTGGCCGTCCCAGATCCACCAACCGCGCAGCACAGCAGCCGCCTCTTCGTCGAACTCACGCGCACAGCTTTCCCAATCGACGCCAATATACAAACCTGCGCCGCAAATGCCTAGCACAATCGCACGAAAACGCGAGCCGTGACGGCGGCCGCCGCGATGCGCGGCGCGACATCCGCTGGCGTCCTCCCCGCTGGGCCAGCAACTTCCAGGCGGCGCGACAACAGCCATGTCACCGATGCGCATTTTGACTTATCGGTCAACCATGGTCTTCCCGTCAACCTTGCTTCTCGATCTTTGCCCACGTATCGCGCAGCGACACGCTCCGGTTGAACACCGGGTGCCCGGGCCGGGAGTCGACCGAGTCGACCGTGAAGTAGCCCAGGCGTTCGAATTGGAAGTGCTCACCCGGCTGAGCGTCCGCGAGGCTGGGCTCGAGACAGCAGGCAGGGAGCGTTTCGAGCGAATCGGGGTTGAGGTTGGCGTGCCAGTCCGCGTCTGCGGACACGTCGTCGGGATCCATGACTTTGAACAGGTGATCGAACAGCCGCACTTCGGCCCGGAGGGCATGGGGGGCGGAGACCCAGTGGAGAGTCCCCTTCACCTTGCGGTTCGCGGCCGGCGTGCCGCTGCGGGACTCAGGGTCATAGGTGCAGCGCAGTTCGACGACCTGGCCCTGATCGTCTTTGACGACCCCGACGCATTTGATGATGTAGGCTGCGCGGAGGCGCACTTCGCGGCCCGGCGCGAGCCGGAAGAACTTGCTGGGCGGATCCTCGCGGAAGTCATCCTGTTCGATGTAGATTTCGCGTGAGAAGGGCAATTGCCGCGTGCCCGCCGAGGGATCTTCGGGGTTATTGACGGCCTCCATTTCTTCCACCTGGTCTTCCGGGTAGTTCTCGAGGACGACCTTCAGTGGCCGGAGCACGGCCAGCGCGCGGGGCGCGCGCCGGTTCAGATCCTCGCGCAGTGCGTTTTCCAGCACGGCCATGTCGATCGTGCTGTTGAACTTCGCCACGCCGATCCGATCGCAGAAGCTGCGGATCGCCTCGGGCGTGTAGCCGCGTCGGCGCAGTCCGCAGATGGTCGGCATGCGGGGATCGTCCCAGCCGGAAACCCGTCCTTCCTTGACCAGGGTGA
>DAISIS010000056.1:15977-17498 GCA_036821925.1 Pirellulaceae bacterium | reverse complement strand
AGCCTGATTCAGGCGATGCCATCCGCTGCGAACTGGCAGTGGTCGGTGGCGGCAGCGGTGGGTTTGGAGCCGCGCTGGCGGCGGCGCGCCAGGGCGTCGACGTAGTGCTTGTGGAACGCGCCGACCGCCTCGGCGGAAACTCGGTCCGGGGGGGCGTCAACTGCTGGGAAATGGGAGTCGGCGGCACGGGGATTCCGTTCGAACTGTACTTGCAGCTCAAGCAGCACCCTGACGCTGTGGGCATCTACACCTTCGGCAGGCATATCCTCTGGTATGACCCTGCCCAGGAACCCTACCGCTATCCAGGCAGCGAGACGGTGATCGATCCGGCCCGCACCTATCTCGACACGTTACAGCGGCACGGCACACGTGGCATGGTGGTCGATGAAGCCGCGTGCCGCGACTTGTGGCATGGCGTGCCATTCGAACCAGATGCCATGGCTGATTGCATGCAGAAAATGCTGCGCGACACCGGCCACTGCCGGATCCTGCTCCACGCCACCTGCACCAAGGCGACGGCTGATGACGGCCGCATTACACAGGCTCTTCTGGCTGATGGACGTGTACTGCTGGCCGACTACTACATCGACGCGACCGGTGACGGCGCACTGTGCCAGGCCGCCGGCTGCCAGATCATGATTGGGCAGGAGCCACAGCGCCGTTTCGACGAACCCCATGCCCCGCCGGAAGCAACCCGTCGCCTGAACGGTGTCAGCCTCATCTACCGTGTCACACACACCCAGACACCAGGTGTGGAACCGCTGCTCGCGGGCCTGGCCGAAACGTGCTGGTGGAGCGCGCAGTTCCCGGTGGCCGCCATCAACCACTATCCCAACGGTGACCTCAACGTCAACATGCTTCCTACGATGGATGGCGCCGAGTTCCTCACACTCGGCTATCAGCTGGCGCTGACCGAGTGTCAACGCCGCGTGCGTGCGCATTGGCACCATTTGCAGACGGACTATGCCGAGTTCCGCGCCTATCGGCTCAGCTGGATCGCGCCGGCGCTGGGCATTCGTGAATCGCAACGCGTGCTGGGCCAGTACGTGTTGACCGAGCACGATCTGCTGGCCGGCATCAGCCGCCAAGAACACGACGATATCATCTGTCTGGCCGACCACTCTCTGGACACGCATGGCAGCCACGCGCGCAACAGCGGAGAAATCCACGAGCCTTATGGCGTTCCCTATCGCTGCCTGATTCCCCTCGGCACACGCAATCTGTTGGTCGCCTGCCGAGCGGCCAGCTTCAGCTCGCTTGCCGCCTCCAGCTGCCGCCTCTCGCGTACGATGATGCAGCTGGGCCAGGCGGCTGGCACGGCGGTGGCGCTGGCGCAGCAACAGCAGGTCGAGTTGCCCGACGTCCCGCCGACGGCATTGCGGGCACGGCTGCGGAGCGATCACGTGCAGTTGGAGCACCCCATGCCGGCAGAACTGCGCGACTACGTGCGCCAGCGCGAGTCATCGCTCGACACTCCCTGACAACATGCATCCACACAACCAGCCAGGATCCGTAGGGTGA
>DAISIS010000056.1:0-15877 GCA_036821925.1 Pirellulaceae bacterium | reverse complement strand
CTCTTGAGCGTCGTTACCTGCTGGCTGCTGTCCCCAGCGAAGTGGTGAATCTGCCCGGGCAACTCAGCGATGCACTGGTGGACCACGCCCAGGACGGATACGACCAGTTCTATGTCTATGTCAATCGGGACTCCGGCCTGAACCACTATTATCCCAGTTGGATCACCAACCAACCGTCAGGCCACGACACGCTGACGATCGATACGGCATCCCTGCGGAGCGCGGGGAACACCGCGATTCAGTGCGTCTGGACCGGTGAAAGCGGACGCGTCGGCGGCCGCTGGAATGGTGTGGGGCTGGTTGAGCCGGAAAACTACGATGGCACACCGGTCGGGCAGGCCTATGCGCTGTTCAATGGGCAGCCGGCGCCCCAGGGTTCCCGACTCGTGTTCGAAGCCCGAGTAGACTCGCATGACACCGGTGATGCGGTCGAGTTCGGCTTTGGCGGGCCAAGCGATTCGGCGGCCCAGCGGCGCTGGATACAACTGGACCAGACGTGGCGTCAATTCTCCATCGACGTCTCCGGCTTGGTGTTGTCCCCGCTTCATGTCGGGTTCATCGCCTCGTTCAATGACACGCATGACGTGCATCGCGACGGCGTGACAGCCTACCTCGACAACATCGCCTATACTTGGCCTCGCAGCGACTCCCCCAGGCTGCTGCGCAGCTACCTGGTTGAACCTGACCAGGGAGCATATTCTGGAGACGCGTCGATCACCGCACAGCAGTGGTTCGACGTCACGCATGCCAATACAGCGTACACCTACGACCAAGACGTAGCCCTTCTGGCTCTGCAGCTTGACGGGAATGGGACAGATGCCAGATCCCGGCTGGCTGAGGCCATCGGCAACGGGCTGTACGAGGCGTGGAGTCACGATTGGAGCCAGAGCCCCCGCACAGGCCCGCCGCTGAATCAGCCCCCGGACAGCAACAACGCCACCAGCAACCGGTTGTACGACGCCTGGATGGAGGGGGATCCGCTGGACAATCAACTGCACTACGCCCGCCCCGCCGGCTGGACAGTTGGCGCGGAGGTCGACCCGGTGCACGCGTTCTGGATGCACAATTACGGGATGGACACCGGCGTCCACTTCTGGACTGTGCTGAGTCTCACCACATTGTGGCAGCGGACTGGCGATCCGCAGTACCTGCAGATGGCCACGCGTCTGGCCGAGTGGGTGGTGGACAACATGAAAGACCCCGCCGGTGGCTTCTTCATCGGGTACGACGTCAATCCTGCCGACGGATGGAGTCAAGTCAAAGTCAAGTCGACGGAGATGAACACGGACGGTTACGTCGCACTGCGGCGTCTGGCTCAGGTCTATGCGGAACTCGGAGACGATGCGCAGGCGGCCCGGTGGCTCGCCGAGTCGCTGCATGCGGGAGACTTCGTCATCAACCACATGTACGACCACGACGCAGGACGCTTCTACGTCGGAACGACGATCAACTCGGCGACGGGAGCGGAGGAGATATCGCCCGACAATTACGTGATCGACGCTCAATCCTGGACGATTCTGGCATTCGCCAGCAGCCCGGACTACGCCGAGGCAATTCCCGATTGGTCGCGACAGCTGCGGTGGGCCGAGCAGCATCTGGCTGCCGACGGCGGCGGATTCGATTTCGGATACGACCGCCGCGTGGAGCAGGTGGCTGACGGTCGCTGGTTGGAGGGCGAAGCAGGGGTGGCTCTGGCGTATCTCACGCTCGAGGATGACGCGGGCTACACGCAGACCATGGAGTTGATCGCGCATGAGTATGTGGTCGCGGGCCAACCATTGATGCCCGCCAGCAACAGAGCAGACGGTGTCACGACGGGATTCATGGTCGATGGAGAGACCCCCTGGCTGATCTTCGAGCGAGGCCACGTGGCGGCCCATGCCTGGGGGATGTTTGCAGTGTCGGCGTATAACCCGTTCTGGGATACGGTGATCACATGGTGCAATCCGTGGAACAACAGGGACGTCAACTTGGACGGGTACATCTCGCCGATCGACGCCCTGCTCGTCATTAACCTCCTGAACCGGACGAACGCAGGTTCTGATCCACCTCCATCACCTCAAGCACCTGCCCCGTATCTGGACACCAATGACGATCGACACATCAGCCCGATCGACGCCCTGCTCGTGATCAACTATCTCAACGCGCGAGGCAGCGCCGAAGGCGAGAACGGATCGGTGCTCCAGACAGTATATTCATCTTCATCGAAGGCCGTCGATCCACTCTCAGCGGCGATATCCACAGCTTCTATCCTCCCATCGCTCCACGTATTGGAGTCCGGGGACCGACTCACCCTTGGGCAACAACGTGGCGACCCGACAGTGGATCCGGAATGGTCAGGTGGTGCATGGGAACCTCTGCTGCTGCCGACACCGGTCCCCGCGCAAGGTCTGTGCCTCCATGACGTGCTGGACGCCGCAGACGCGGGTTCCGAATTCCATGCTGCCGGCCAGCCGGACCTCGACCAACTTGTCGACACGCTGGCCCACGACATCTGTGGGCAGCGCCTTGCGCGTGCTGCTGACGGAGCAATGCCGAGGCATCGCGACGGCAAGTGAGAAAATGAACATGCCGATCGGCAGGACTCACTGGGAGCGGTCCGCCAGTGCACTCCGACGGTCAACTCGCGCAGCGTTCTGCGTGCCGGGTGGGGACAGCGTGTCTGGATGCGGTGGATGCTGGGGTACGGTTGGCTACAGACGCAGATTCCAGCTGGGCTGGCCGTAGCGGCCGCTGACGAGTGCGGCCACCTGCTGTTCGGGCCAGCTCTCCAGATGCCCGTCGGTGCCCCAGGCCTGGCAGATGCAGCGGTGCAGCTGGTCCTGCCTGGCAGGAAAATTGGTCACGAACCGAGCGTGTTCGCGCTGGTGTCGGTACGCAGGCTGGCGCGGCGGCGTGGCGAGGCAGCGTCCGATCAGGTCGAGCGGGAAGTCGTAGAGGATCGTGCCGTGGTACAGGAGGTGGTCCCGTTTGCAGCGGAGACTGTTCCCCGAGAATTTGCGGTCGCCGAGCGTTAGATCGCTGGTCCCCTGGATCCGCACGTCGGGCGCCAGCTGGGCGAGCGCCTGGTGCATGATGCTGAGCACGAAGCAGTGGGCCTGATCCAGCATGCGCAAGGGGGCCCGGTCGCGGTAGGCCAATACGACGCTGTACATCAGGCAGCCGGGCCCCGCCACGACAGCCGCGCCGCCACTGCAACGCCGCAGAATCGGGACGCCCGCTTCCGCGCAGGCGTCCGGCCGCACCTCGACCGCCACGCGGGAGCTGCGCCCCACCACCACGCACGGGCGGTTCAGCTCCCACAGACGCAGCACCTCCGAGGGCCCGGCACCTGTTTCCGCCTGTTCCAGCAGCGCCTCGTCCAGCGCCAGGTTCTCTTCGGGCCGGCTTAACGACAAGACCAGCAGTTTCATAACGCCGTGCAGACTCCCGGGGATTGTTGGGTGGGTGACGACGGCCACATTGTATGGGGCAGCAGCGCAGACCGGGAGCCCGCGCTGCACAGGTGCAAGGCGCAGCGTGCGGCGGATGGCCAGACGTCCGCCACGCTTCTACACTTGAATCAGCGGTCGCTCTCGGCGCGACCCGACCGGCTCGCCGGTCGCTTTCCACGCTACGTTCGTTCCTGGCCGCGCGGCAGCATGACTCCACACACCGACCCATCCGAAACGGCACCTGCAGCGGGACCCGCGCCGTCTGAGGGGGGCGCTGGGCACCGCCCTCTGGCGCCCCAGCTGTATCTCCTGGCGCTGCTGGGCGCGGCGCTGCTCGTGGCCTTCTGGCTGGTGTTCTCCTGGGCCCTCCCGGTGGAACGCGATCCCCAGGCGCTGGTGCGCAGCATGCGCGGCCCCAGTCACGAAAACTGGCAGAAAGCGCACACGCTGGCCGAGCTGTTGCGCAGCCCGCACCACGCGGCGCTGCGCGCGGACGCCGCCCTGTGCCGCGAGCTGGCGGCGATCCTGGACGAGCAGTTCCAGACAGAGCAGGTCCGGGCGGCGCCGGACGACCCGATCCAGACCCAGTTTCGCGTCTATCTGTGTCGCGCGCTGGGGGAGTTCCGCGTCCCGGACGGCCTGCCATCTCTGCTGCGGGCGGCAGAGGTCAGCGCTCGCTCGGGGTGCCCGGAGGTGCAGTGTGCCGCCCTGGAAGCCCTGGCGGTCCTGGCCAGCAACGTCGGTCCCAGCGCATTCCAGAACGATCCCCGGGCGCTGTCCGTACTGCGGGACGCCAGCGGGCCCGGGCAGGATGCGGGCGGGAGTGACGGCAGCGCGCGGATCGCCTCCACCGCCACGTTCACGCTCGGCGTGGTGGGAGGCCCGGCCGCCACGCAACGGCTGACAGAACTGCTGGCCGATCGCCGACCCGACGTCCGCTACAACGCCGCCACCGGACTGGCCCGCCACGGTGAACTGGCGGCGCTCCCGGTGCTGCTGGAAATGCTCGACGCTGACAACTTCCTGTCGCTTGACCGGCCGTCGGATGCCGGACCGCCGGAGCGCTATCGTGAGCTGGTCACGCGCAACGCCGTGCGGGCTGTCACACGTTTGGCGCCGGTCGTCCCGCCGGGGGACCGGAGCGTGCTGAGCGCGGCGCTGGCGCGTCTGCACAGCGCGCCGGCACTTCCGGCGCGACTGCGTTTGGCGGTGCAAGCAGCGCAGGCTGAGCTGCATGCAGCGCACGGTCCTCCGCGCGGCAGCGAGGGCGGTTTATAGCGACTGGGAAGACCTGCCCGGCCAAAGCGTGCGGCCGGCACAATCTGCGACCTCAAGGCAAACTGGGACCTCGGCAAGTTGTTCAAGAATCTTCAAGATTTTTCTTGGCTGCAAGCTATTTTGTATTAGGCCCTTCGAGCAGGATGCGTAGAATTCTGGAGAACCAAGGATTTACGAACGGGGCCCTTGTCCGGCACACTCGAAGTGGACGGTGGTCCCATGGTCGGTGATCGTGGGCGCAGCGCGATGGCTGTCGAGCTGGCGCTGTCCACGGCGGGCATGAGTTGAGGTGAGATTCCGGTTTCCTGAGGTGCGGTGAGGTGAGATTGGCGATGAGAATGTTCTTCCACACAATGGTCGCGTGTGCTCTGGCGGCGATGGCAGCGCCATCGTCGGGGCAAGTCTGCGAGAGCTATCGCCTGATTCCCAAGACGGTCTGCGAACCCCAGCAGGTTACGACATATCGTCTGCAGTACGAGACCATCATGGAGGAGCAGACGGTCACAGTCCAGAAGCCGGTCTGGGAGACCGAGATGCGGGAGAACCGGTACCGCGTGGCGAAGCCGGTCGTGGAAACGGCTGAGCGCGAGGAGCGGTACACGGTGCTCAAACCGGTCTGGGAGACGACCTACGAGGACCGCACGTACACGCAGGTGCGTTACGTCGCGGAGACGGCGGAGCGGGAAGAGCGGGTGGTGGTGGCGAAGCCCGTGTGGGAGACCCAGTACCGGGAGGAACAGCACGTGGTTCGCCGACCGGTGACCGAGACGGTCTATCAGGACCAGAGCTACACCACGTATCAGCCGGTCACCACGATGCGCACGCAGTATGTCGATCAAGGGGCGTGCGTGCAGCAATGGGTCTACAAACCGGGGGACACGCGCACGCGGTTGCGTTGGCTGCCCCCGTCAGACTACTGCGATCCGGCCACCGGTTTGACGGTGCATCAGACGCGCGGCCTGCACTGGGTGCGCGAGACGGCGCCCGGCAGCTACGCGGTGCAGCAGCAGTACGTGCCGAATATCGTGGCGCAGCAGGTGCCTCAGACGTCGTACATGCCGCAGGTGGTCACGCAGAAGGTGCCCGTCGACGTGACCCGGTATGTGGACGAGGTGGTGGTCCAGAAGGTTCCGGTGCAGACGTACCGGACGGAGCAGGAAGTGCAGGTCCGCAAGATCCCGTATACCGTTCAGCGGCCGGTGACGGAGAACATCACGTACAAGGTTCCGGTGCAGACGTGTCGCTGGGAGCGGCAGGAGATGGTGCGTAAAGTCCCGGTGACGACGCAGCGGATCGAGTACGAGGAACGTGTCGAAAACACGCCGGTGCAGGTGTGCCGCATGGCGACGGAAGTCCGCAAGGTAATGGTGCCTAAGACCGTGGCGAAATGGGTGCCCTACGTGACCACTCAGTACGTGCCGCGCACGGTGGTGATGCGGGTTCCCGCTGAGCTGCCCGCGGTGGTGTACGAAGCGCCGCCGGTGTATGCGCCCCCCGCCACGATTGCCGCGCCGCCGCCGGCCGGCACGGGATCGGTGATCGTCGACCGGTCGGCGACTGAGCCGCCGGCCCCTCCGGCACCCGGCGCCGAACCCAAGGACGCGGACCCGACCGGCACCCCGTCGCTCAACAAGACGGAAGTCAACAAACCGGCCGAGGGTGAGCCGACGCCGGCTGTCAGTCCGGAGCCGGCTGCCAGTCCGGAGCCGACGCCGGCGGAACCGCCGGCCGGGCCCGAGAACAAGAGCGCCTGATGGGGCGGGTGGTCTGCCCTCAGGCGTGGTGAGTCACACACCGCACGCATCTTCCGGGATGCGTGCGGTGTTTTCGTTGGGGGGGACGTTCTTGGCGCCGGCGCTGGTGCTGGCGCCGGGCCTGCCCCACCGCCCGTGATCTGCTGTTCAGCATCGCCCGGGTCGAGTACCCTGGTGCGTAGCGTCTCCCTGGGCCCGCGTCATCTCTCGGATGCAGTCTATGTCGGCAGCAGATCCTCCGGATTCTTCAGAGGCACTCAAGGGGGTGCGTGTGGCGTTTGCCGGCAAGCTGGGCGGCATGACGCGGCGTGCGGCGCAGAGCCTGATCCGGGACCATGGCGGGATCCCGGTGGACGAGGTGAGCGGCGAGGTGGATCTGGTGGTGCTTGGCGCAGACGAACTGCCGCTGGACGAATCCAGCCTGCTGGACGACGCGGTTCGCCAGCGGGCGGCGGAGGGGGAGTTGGAGATCATCTCGGAGACGCAGTTCTGGCAGCGACTGGGGATGTTCGACGAGGAAGCGGACGTGCGGCTGTACACGCCGGCCATGCTGGCGGAGTTGCTGGGGGTGTCGGTGTCGATCATCCGCCGCTGGCACCGGCGGCAGCTGATTGTGCCGGTGCGTGAAGTACACCGCCTGCCGTACTTCGACTTTCAGGAAGTGGCGACGGCCCGGCAGCTGGCGGCGCTGCTGGCGGCCGGCGCCTCGCCGGCCGCCATCGAGAAGAAGCTGGCCGAACTGTCACGCTATGTGCCCGACGTGGAGCGGCCGCTCGCCCAACTGTCGGTGATCGTGCAAGGGCAGCAGCTGTTGTTGCGGCAGGGTGAAGGACTGATCGAACCGGGCGGGCAGTTGCGGTTCGACTTCGATGCCTTGGACCAGACCGCTGATGCCGGCGCAGAGGAGGCTGCGGAGCCGGCGGTGGTGCCGCTGCCAGGTGACGATGTCTTGTCAGCACGTCCCGAGGAGCTGCGGGAGCTGGCTGCCAGATGCGAGGACGACGGGCGGCTGGAACAGGCGACGGAACTGCTGCGCGTGGTCCTCGCCTCGGCCGGGCCCTCCGCCGACGTCTGTTTCCATCTGGCTGAATTGCTCTATCGGCTGGGGGACGTCAGTGCCGCGCGCGAACGGTACTACATGGCGATCGAGCTGGACGAGGACTACGTCGAAGCCCGGGCCAATCTGGGATGCGTGCTGGCTGAGACCGGGCAGCCGGAGCTGGCGGTGGCGGCGTTCGAAGGGGCCCTCGCGCATCACGGCGACTATCCCGATGTGCACTACCATCTCGCGCGAACGCTCGACGAGCTGGGGCGGCGCGAGGCCGCCGAACGGCACTGGCGGGCGTTCCTGACGCTGGCTCCGTCGAGTCCCTGGTCGGACGAGGCGCGGCAGCGTCTGGGTCCGTAACGCCCGGGCCAAGTGCGTGCGGTGTGCCGATTGCACCGATTATGCGTCCGCGAGACGCGTGCCGCGCGCTTTCTGTGGCGCCGCCTCCAATGGCACCAAGTGCTGACACAGCTTGCGGATAAGTCGTCTGCCCGGCGCACCGCCGCGCCGCGCCGGGTGCTTGAAAATCTGGGGCATATCCCTATTCTGGTAAGGTTCCGCTGGTCCGATTCTGGTGCTCCGGGGACCGTGACAGCTGCGCGGGTGTCATGAACGAAATCCTGTTCCATTACGAGAAGATAGATCCCACGACGTGGACCTATCTGGCATCGCTGCTGATCATCGGCCTGTTCTTCAAGTTCGGCCGTTTCTGGAGCGTGCGGAATCTGGACCTGCTCCTGCTCATCCTGCTGGCGCCTGGCCTGCTCCTGGTTTCCGAGGGGCAGAGAGCGCGCGTGGAAGCGATGGCGGCGGTGGCGGCGGCGCGGCAGAACCAGGAGACCACACAACCGGGCGTCGACCATCGGCTGCCGGCGGAGGGGAGCGAGGAACCGGGTACCGGGCCATCGCCCGCACAGCTCGCTCCCCCGCCCTCCTCCGGCGACGGTGCCGCCGGCACTCCCGCCCCGCCGCCGCCTGACGCGACGCGCAACGGCAAACAGGTCCGCGATATCGAGCCGGCTGTGACCGAGCAACCAAGTGACAGTCCTTTGTCAGCAGCTCAGGATCAGCTGCTGAGCGGCAAGACGATTGAACGGATTGGTTTCATCTGGCTGCTGCTGACGGGTCTGCTGCTGCTGGTGCGTTGTCTGATCGACTCCACGATGGTGCGGCGGCCGCTGTTGGAGCCCAACATGACCACGGGCGGCCTGATCTTCAGCTGCTGCTCGCTGTTTGTGTTCCTGATGGCCAACGTGGTGGCCAGCCGGCCCACGGCCGACGATCTCCTGGGCCCCAGCAGCGCGGAGCGGCTCATCAGCCGGCAGGCCACGGACGATCTGGACCGGCACGGGCCGGGCTATGCGCTGGTGTTCACCCTCCCTAGCCTGCCCACGGTGAAGATGGGATCGAATCTGGCGCGGCAGCGGGTTGATGCGCCGCCGGCACGGTTTCGCGACTGGTCGTATCGAACGCGGCCGGATCAGCCGCTGGTGGACGTGGAGGCGGAGTTCCTCGAGATCGCGTCGGACGGCCAGATCCGGCTGCGCAAGCAGGACGGCACGGAGTTGTCGATTGCCCAGGCGGCGTTGAGCCCTCCCGACCAGGCGTTCGTGACGAAGATCCGGGCGTACACGACCGTGGCCAAACTGGTGGCCATTCTGTCGCACCTGGCGATCGTCATCGGCATCATTGCCGTCGGCTTCTGGCATTTCAACAATGTCAAGATGGGGGTGGGCGCGGCCACCCTCTATCTGATGCTCCCGTACACGTCCCAGTTCACCGGCCGCGTCGATCACGTGCTGCCGACGGCCATGCTGGTGTGGGCCATCTTCTGTTATCGCAGGCCCCTGGTCGCCGGCATGTTCCTCGGCTTGGCCATCGGCATCATCTACTATCCCCTGTTCCTCCTGCCGTTGTGGTTCAGTTTCTACTGGCAGCGCGGGATGCTGCGGTTCGCGGTGGGACTGGTGTCGGTGCTGGCGGTGATGGTGTTGATGCTGGTGTTCGTGTCCCCGGACGCCGAGGCCTTCTGGCAGTGTTTCAAGAAGATGTTCGGGCTGATGCCGCCGCAGTCCAAGGGTCTGGGTGGCATCTGGGGACTCGGCTGGCACGCCGTCTACCGCTATCCGATACTCACGGCGTTTGTGGCCATGTGCGGCTCGATGGCGATCTGGCCCGCACAGAAGAACCTGGGCACCCTGGTGAGTTGTTCCGCGGCCGTGATGGTCGCCACGCAGTTCTGGCACGGTTACGGCGGCGGATTGTACATGGCCTGGTACCTGCCGCTGTTCCTGCTGACCGTCTTCCGGCCGAATCTGGAAGACCGCATGGCCGTGAGCGTGCTGGCCGAAGGCTGGCTGCCCGGTTTCTCGGCCGCGCGCGGCCGGTAGCGCACGACGTGCCAGGTTGACGGGCAGGCCCGCGCGGCGGGCCGCGTGCGTGTCAGTCATCCCGGCGGAGGGCGGCCGGCACAGGATCTGCCGCCGCAGCCTGCTGGTTATCCAGGAAACGCCATTGTTTCCAGGCGCGCTTGTCGTACCCGTATCCATTGGTGGCCGTCAGGGTCTTGAGTGCTGAGAGAACATCCCGGTTCTCAAATGGCACGATCCAGACCTGGATCGCTTCGCCCTCCGTCGGTCTGCCGGCCAGCACGCGATGCAGAGTGACCAGCGCGTCGATGAGTGAATCGACGACAGATCGATCACCAAGTCGGCCCAGCGCTACGCCGGCCCGGTTGACCACCTCGTTCTGTTCGTGCCGCAGCGATTCGAGAAACCAGCGCTGGACCAACGGGCTGCGGATTGGCACGAGCAGGTCCAGGCAGCCATGGGCCACTTCCAGGTCCGGATCCTCCAGCACGACGTCAACCAGCACGCGCAGCGCCTGGGGGGATTGGATGCGGGCCAGGGTGTTGACCCACAACATCTTCATGGGTCGCGTCTCTTCCCGCCGCAACAGCACGGTGATTCCCGGCACGGCACACGGATCGCGCACAGCCAGAATCGCAGCCACCGCCTGCTCCCGTCGCTCCGTCGTCAGATCGTGTCGCCAGTGGCACAGTTGGCGATACCACTGGCGTTCCTCCAGTTCGCGCCGCCGCTGCGTCTCCATCAACTCCACTTGCTGCGGCAGCCGCCAGCGGCCGCGATAGAGCACATATCCCTGCTCTTCCATCACCTCTTCCTGGGTGCGCCAACGGCCGCGGACCTGGGAGTATCCCAGCGCGCGGCGGGCTGCCAGATGATCGGGCGCGAGTTCCAGGAGCCGCTCCAGGTGCTGCCGCCGCTGCCGGTCCAGCCCGTGCTCGCGGCACCACTCGGCCACCGCCCACTGTCCAGCCTCGTCGTCGGCGTAGCGTGTGCGGATCTCCTGATACAGCTCTTCCGTCGAGCGTTCGTCACGGGCCTGCTTCACGCTGGCTCGGTCCAGCACCACAGTCACGCCGTGGGTCGTGCGGATCTGATACTGCGTGGCAGCCGCGTCGTCGCGGTTGAGCCATTCGCCCTGCAGGCGCCCGCCCCCGACCAGATCGAAGACGTCGCCGCGGACCACGCGGTCAACGGCGCCGCTGCAGAGCACTGACAGGACGGTCCCCCAGAATGCGGCATGCCCGCGATGTACCAGGCCCACCATGCGTTCGGTCCTCCCCGCGGCAGGCACACGGCCTGTTGCCGCCGCCCGACAGCCCGCAAACCGACCTCGCCACCCCCTGCAGAGGATTATCTCACGAATGCCACCTCAAGGCCAGCATCTGCGGGGGACGAAGAAAGACGTGGGATTCTGTCGGCGGACGACCGGGCGGCGGAGCCGGAAGGGAGACGTTTTCCATGGGATCATCGAGGTTTCTGCTGACCATCGCCGTCGTGGTGGTGGGCGGCTGGTTTCTGCTGGACCGCTACGAAATCCGCGGACTGCAGGAGCTCAAGCTGATTCGCCGTAACCGCGCGGAAGATCGCGGGTTGCCGCCGGCAGCCCGCACGCAGGGCACCGTCCGGATTGCCTCGTTCAACCTGGAGGCGTTCGGCCCCACCAAAGCGGGCAAGCCGGACGTGATGGAGATTATCGCCGATACGATTCGCCGCTTCGACGTGGTGGCGCTCCAGGAGATCCGCACCGAGCGTCCCGACGTCCTGCAGAGACTGCTGACCCAGATCAACGCCACCGGACGGCACTATGCACTGCTCGCCGGCCCGCGCGTCGGGCGCACGGCGAGCAAGGAGCAATTCGCGTTCGTGTTCGACCAGGCGACGATCGAGGTCGATCGCAGCGCCGCGTACACAGTCGACGATCCCGACGACCTGCTGCATCGGCCGCCGCTCGTAGGCTGGTTCCGCGTGCGCGGCCCGGCGCCCGACCAGGCGTTCACGTTCACGCTGGTGAACCTGCACCTGGACCCGGACGAGGTGGCCGAAGAAATCAGAGTGCTGGACAACGTGTTTTTCTCGGTCCGGGATGACGGACGCGGCGAAGACGATTTGATTCTGATCGGCGACTTCAACACCGACGACCGGCACCTCGGCGAGCTGGGGCAGGTGTCGGGCATGATGGCTGCCATTTCGCAGACGCCCACCAACACGCGCCAGACGCAGCAGTACGACAACCTGGTCTTCCAGTTGCCGGCCACGAGCGAATATGCGGGGCAGAGTGGGGTGTTCGATTTCCTGCGCGAGTACAACCTGACACTGGAGCAGGCGCTGCAGGTCTCCAACCACCTGCCGGTGTGGGCCGAATTCAGCATGCACGAAGGTGGCACCCTGCCGGCCATTGCCGCGTCCGACGCCCCGGCTGCCGTCCGGTGACCGTGCGCCGCCAGCTGGCGACTGCGCGGCGGCGGCCGGCGTTCCGGCGCCCCGTGTTGGTGCCGCCAGAGCGCATCAGGAGGACGCCGCAGTCTGCTGCGCAGCGGCTCCGGCGGCCTCCCACGGGTTCGCCCAGTCGCCCCATTTGTCGAGATAGGAGGCAAACGCGGCGCTGCTGTCGCGGTGCTGCACCAGCCACTCGCGGGTCTGGCCGATCAGCTCCTGTTCCCGCGCCAGGGTCAGTTTGCCTACCAGGACACAGGTGCGCAGGAAGACGAAATAGGTGTCCAGGACGTCGCAGCGGCAGTAGTCGTTGATCGCCGCCAGCTGGCCAGCGTGGTACAGGTCCTGCACCATGTAGCCTTGCACGTCCATCTTGCCCGGCTTGCCCAGCAGATTCGCCGCCAGATTCAGTCCGCCGTGAAAGCGCGTGGCTCCGAAGTTGGTCAGCAGATCATGGAGATCCAAGTGGGCATCCGTGTTGTAGCGGTTGCGCCGCTGCTGGTATCCCTTGGTCTGGATGTCGAACCAGCCCGGCGTGCTCAGGCCGAAGCGGAACGCGGCCAGTTCCAGCAGTGGCAGGTCGAAGGAGCGTCCATTGAACGTGACCCAGGTTGGGCGATGATAGGCTTCCCAGCCCCGCCAGAAGTGTTCGGTGATCACGTGCGGGCGGAACGCGGGCTCGTCGAGCGCCACCAGATCGAGCAGGCGGAGGTCCTCGCTCACCTTGGCGATGACCACTGACACGGGGACTTGAAAGGTGTACGGAATGAAGTCCGTGCCCTGCTGCTCCAGCAGCTCCTTGCGGTAGAGTTCGATCGCCTCCCGCGGCTCGGGCAGCTGGTCCGGATAGCGCAACTTGGACACCAGGTTTCCGTCGGCAACACTCTCCACGTCAAACACCAGATATCGGACCGATTGGGTTCCCACGACTACCCCCTTTCGCCGGACAAGCTGCTGCGCGATGATGCGGTGTAACATACCAGAATCAGATACTGGTGGCGACGTGGAGCGGCACTCGGGACGCAGATCGATGAACAGCGCGCGACTTCTGGAACGATTCCTGCGATACGTGGCAGTCAACACGATGGCCGATGAGACGGCCGGGACATACCCCAGTTCGCCCGGCCAGCTGGAGCTGGGGCAGATGCTGGCCGCGGAGTTGTCGGCGCTGGGACTGCGCGATGTGTGCCACGACCAGCACGGACTGGTCCTGGCGACGCTGCCCGCCAATGTGGCACGGCCTGTGCCGGTCGTGGCCTGGAATGCCCACCTCGACACGTCGCCCGAGACGAGCGGCGCAGACGTGCGTCCGCAGATCGTACGCCCCTACACGGGCGGGGACATCGTCCTGCCGGGCGATCGCAGCAGGGTAATCCGCGTGGCCGACAATCCGGAACTCGAGCAGCTTCACGGCGCGACTCTGATCACCTCCGACGGCACGACGCTGCTAGGAGCTGACGACAAGGCCGGCGTGGCCGTGATCATGGAGGCCGTGACGTATCTCCAGGAGCATCCAGAGGTCCCGCACGGCCCGCTGCGGATCCTCTTCACCTGTGACGAGGAGATCGGCCACGGCGTGGACCATGTCGATCTGCAGCAGCTCGACGCGTGCGTCTGCTATACCCTCGACGGGTCCGGAGCCAACACGATCGACGTCGAGACGTTCTCAGCCGACCTGGCCACCGTCACCGTCCGGGGCGTGAATATCCACCCCTCGATTGCCAAGGGCCGCATGGTCAACGCGGTCCGGGCCGCCGCCCTGTTTCTCAACCGCCTCCCCCACGACAGGCTGGCCCCGGAGCTCAGTGAGGGGCGCCAGGGGTTCCTGCACCCCTACGTGCTGCAGGGTGGCGTGGCCGAGGTGACCATCAAGATCCTGTTACGGGATTTCGACACCGGCAAACTGGCCGATTACGCGCAGCTGCTCCAGAGCCTGGCGCGCGACGTGGAGCGGGAGATCGCCGGCGTCACCTGCCACGTCGCCGTGCAGATGCAGTACCGGAACATGGCCGAGGGACTGCAGCGCGATCCACGCGCAGTCGCGTTCGCCCAGGAAGCGCATGCGCGGCTGGGCCGGAAAGCCGAGTTGACTGTCATCCGGGGCGGCACCGACGGCTCTATGCTGACCGCCCGCGGTTTGCCCACACCCAATCTGGCGTGCGGCCAACATACCCCCCACTCGCCGCTGGAGTGGGCCTGCCTGGACGAAATGGTCAGCGCGGCGGAAGTCCTCGTCGAGACGGCCCGCGTGTGGTGCCAGCAGGCTGAAACAGGGTAGGCTTCCAGCCGGTCGGATCGATTTAGGGTGGTTGAGGTAAACTTGCATACTCGCGCAGGCCGAAGAAACGGGACGAGCGAGTGAATCTCGTCGTCAATACCGGCTCAACACGGACGAGGCGATCGGCCGTGAACTAAGGCGTTCGGACGACATCACCCATGCCGGTCCAGGAAGAACTGCAGTGCCTCGACTCTCGATCGTGATACCGTGCGCGCAGGATGCAGTGTGGTTCGAATCGACGCTGGCATCCGTGTTGCAGAATCGGCCTGCCGATTGCGAAGTGCTGGTCGTACAGCCACGAGCGTACGATGACCCCTACGACTTGAGGGGGGAAGTACGGTTCCAACAGGCCCCTGCCGACTCATCGTTAGTGGAGCTGATCAACCTGGGGATTGAGTCGGCGACGGGAGCCGTCGTCCACGTGCTCACCTGCGACGTGGAGGTGATTGACGGGTGGACGGAGCCGGCGCTGGCCCATTTCGACAATCCGGCGGTTGGGTCGGTTTCGCCGCTGGTGGTGGCTGAGGATGGCGGGAGGGTGCTGGCGTGCGGCGTGCGGTACGCAGCTGGTGGCCGGCGGCAGCCGCGTCGCAAGGGTCCCTCGCGTGGGCGGAGCCGTGCGGGGCAGATTGTCGGACCGACGCTGGCGGCCGGTTTCTATCGCCGGCAGGCGGTCCTCGACGTCGGCGGATTCTGTGCCGCCGTCGGAGAAGAGCTGGCGGACGTGGATCTGGCCTGCTCGCTGCGTGCTCTTGGACTGCGGGCCGTGCACGAGGAGAACTCCGTGGTCATGCGTCATGCGGCGGCGGCGGCATCCCGACTGTCGTGGCGTCAAGGCCGCCAGGCGGAACGGCTGTTCTGGCGCCACGCAGCGGACGCCGGCTGGTGCCGCGCGCTGCTGTTGCACGTTGGGACGATTGCGTGGGAGCTGGCGTGCAATTTGCATCGGCCTGAGCTGGTTTCACACCTGTGTGGGCGCGCCGCAGGAGCCTGCGATTTGGCGGGATACCGGCGGCACCGCCGCCAGCTGCAAGCTGCTCAGCAGTCTGCGCAGCGTGTCCTGCCGTTCAAGCACTCGGGTGCAGCCGACATTCGGAACGTGATGCATCCACGTGCGGCGGCTTGACGCGCGGCGGCCGCCTGCGGCCAGCCGGGCGGGCGAGCAGCAATGCGAGGAGGGAGAGGAGCACCTGCAGCGCTGCGACCGTCCACGGGCGCATGCCGCACGGCACGCGTTCGACCGGTTCTCGGGCCACCCAACTGGCCCGCTGTTCCCATCCCTG
>DAISIS010000055.1:0-17536 GCA_036821925.1 Pirellulaceae bacterium | reverse complement strand
GCGGCTGAGCCAGAGCTCCGCGAAGCTGGCGGTGGCGATTCCGGAGGACACGTCGGCGCGGAGGTATCAGTTCCAGGTGGGGATGGTCGACGACTCACCGCTGGCCAGCGCGACGCGGATCGTCGTGAGCGCCGTGCGCACCGCGGCGTTGGCGCGCGCCGACACGCTCCGGCAGGACCGCCTCACGGAACACTACGTGCGGTCTGCCGCGGCGGCAGTCCAGAGTGCGCCGGCCGACGTGGCGCCGGCCGCATTCCTGCTGGGTCTGGGCATCGCGCTGGACGACTCGGAGACTTTGCTGCAGAATCGCCTCACGCGCGAGTTCTGTCGGACCGTGGAGACGGCGGGCGAGCGGCAGGAGCGCTGCCAGGCGCTGGGCAACCCCACCGTGCTGGACCGGCGCGATCTGCGACAGCATTTCTTCCTGTCGGGTTATCTGGCGACGGTCGCCGGGCCGGCGGCGGCCGAGGCGGCCGGGATTGCCAAGGAGCTGACCGACGCGAAGACGGGCAGCGGTTTCAGCTATGTGGATCTGGCCGCCGATCTGGCGGGGATCGCCTTCGCCGAGCGGGTGCTGCGGCGCGAAGTGCCGCTGGCGGAGCTGGCTCAGCGCTGGGACATGGCCCGCTTCATGCCCGACGTGACGGGTCTGCCCGAAGGGTTGCGCTGGAACGAGGTGGTCCCTCAGCTGGCGGGCGCAGGCGCCGACAGCTTCACCAGCTACCGCCGCACCATTCGCGATCGGCTCGCACTCCTGCGCGCGGCCGATCCCACCCGGGACGAGGGCGGATAAGTCGCAACTGCCATGGAACCGACCCCGTTAATACAGCGCTACCAGCAGCTGCAATCGTACGCACAGTGGACCGACGCGGACGTGGCGCGGGTGCTGGCCGTCGGCCGGATCGTGTCGCCGCAACTGCCGGCTCTGATTGACGACTTCTGTGCGGTGCTGCAGGAACATCCCGTGCCCTACGCGGTCATCACGGGGGGCGCACCACAACTGGCCAGCCTCCGCCAGTCGCTCGCCGCGTGGTTCCAGGAGCTGTTCGCCGGAGTGTACGACGAGCGCTACATCGAACGCCGCCTGCGCGCCGGCCGGCGCCATGTGACCATCGAACTGGATCAGGCCTGCATGAACGTCGCCATGTCCCGCCTGCGCAGCGCATTGATTGATCTGCTGCGCGCGCGGTGGACCGGCACGCCGGCGGAGTTGCTCGATGCCATCGGCTCGCTCAACAAACTGCTCGACCTCGACCTGGCCATCATCGACGAGGCGTATGAGAGCGAGCATGTGCGGCGCGAGAAGGTGGCGGAGCGGTCGCGGATGCGGAGCATCATCCATCAGGAGAAGGCGCTGTCCGAAGGGCTGTGGGAACACGCTCAGGCCATCATCCTCGTGCTCGACATCCACGGCGGCATCATCCGCTACAACCCCTACCTGGCACGCCTGACCGGCGTGCCGTGCCGCGCCGCCAAAGGGTGGAACTGGTTCGACAGGTTCGTGCCGGAAGGGGAGCGGGAGCGGCAGCGGGCGATCTTCGCGGAGACGGCACAGCGCGACACCAGCGCGGCGATCAGCGGGCTGCTGACCTGCGCCGGACGGGAGCGGCGCATCAGCTGGTCGACCAAGTCCCTCCAGAACATGGCCGGGCGCACCGTCGCCATCCTGGTCGTCGGCCAGGACATCACTGAGTTGAATCAGGCGCAGCAACGGGCGCTGCAGGCAGAACGCCTGGCGGGCATTGGCCAGATGATCACCGGCCTGGCCCACGAGAGCCGCAACGCGCTGCAGCGCATCCAGGCCTGCGCGGAAATGCTGGAGTTGGCGGTGGAAGGCCAGGCCGAGGCGCTGGACCTGGTCCGCCGCATCAAGCTCGCCCAGGACCACATCCACCGCCTGTTTGACGAGGTCCGCAGCTATGCGGCACCGGTCACGCTGGATCGGGCCGCGTGCCAGCTGGGAAGCGTGTGGCGGGAGGCCTGGGAGCTGCTGCTTCCGCAGTGGGAAGGGCGGATCGCCGAGATCATCGACCGGACCGCCGGCATGGACCTCCGCTGCGAAGGCGATCATTTCCATCTGGTCCAGCTGTTTCGCATCCTGTTCGAAAACGCGCTGGCCGCCTGCCCCGATCCGGTCCGGATCGAGATCGCCTGCCGGCCCGCCAGCGCCGCTGAGAGCATCCACCTGTCCGTGCGCGACAACGGGCCCGGTCTGAGCCCGCAGCAGCGCGCGCAGATGTTCGAACCGTTCTACACGACGAAAACCAAGGGCACGGGGCTGGGACTGGCCATCGCCCAGCGCATTGTGGAGGCGCACGGCGGACAGATCACGGCCGGCGCCGCGGCGGCACACGGCGCGGAGATCCTGGTGACCCTGCCCCGTACCCCTCCGGCATGAAACAGCTCCAAGGCTGGAACGGGCACACCGGCCGGGTTAAACTGGGGTCGCCGCAGCCGCCCGGCTGTACGGTGCGTCTGCGCACCGCCCTCCACACCGTTGCGCGCCAACCGAGGTGAAGACATGAGCGACATCTCATCGGCCCCGGCAGAACGGAACACCCCGGCGGCGGCGCCGCCGGCCAAGGAGACCAACCCGCAGCGTCTGATCCTGCTGTTGCTGGTGTTCGGCGTCGCACTGGCCGGTCTGCTGTACGACTACACCATCGCGCGCCCCGCCCTCCAGCAGGCAGACCAGACGATGCAGGGCCTGCTCGAAGGCACCATCAAGGATCCCAACAACGATGGGGGAGTGACGGAGAGTGAAGTGCAGGAGCTGCTGGGCCGCGCTCCTTCCTCCGTCACGCTGCTCGACAGCGGCAAGATGGAAACCTACAGCTGGCGCAGCGGCCTGCCGTTTCGCACGTACAGCCTGTATGTCGTGTACTCCGGGAAACGACTCCCCCTGCTCTATTCGGCCAGTACCAACGAAGTGCCGACCGGCAGCCAGCTCCCCGCCACGGCCGCCCCCCTCAAGCAGCTGACGGAGGAAGACATTCGGAACTTCGTACCGCCGCAGCCGACGGGCGTGGGCGCGCCGGGAGCCGCTGCCGACCGCGCGCAGAAAGACCGCCCGGCTGAGACCTCCGGCGGGGAACCGCAATAGGGACGCACGCCAGCGGCCAGATCAGCCACCGGCGCGCCCGGCGGTCGCGCGCTGCTAGCCCTGTTCGACGGAGGAGACGAACCACTGAGAATCGCTGGTTCCCTCGACCGCCTCCCGCCTCATGATGATGTGAATCGGGCGGGCGTACGTGCGTCCTTCGCGCCGCATGATCACCTCGTAGCGCAGCGTGACGCTGTCGAAGTACACGTCCGTTTCGACGGCCGCCGTCCGTTGAAACTGCACCTCCACAGGCTCCTTCAGCGCCACAAACGACCGGAGCGGCTCCTGGTCGAAGAACGCGCGCAGATCGTGCGCCGCAAACTTGTCGGTCCGATAGTACTCGTCGATCGACGTGCCCTCAGGAACGCGTTGATTCTGGCGGCCATGCAGCTGATGGGCCTCTTTGAGCCGGTTCTGCTGGACGAGGTCGAGCCACGCGTCGGCGTAGACGCGTGCCTGACTGGTCAACCACCAATGCCGGGAGAGGTGGCGACTGACCCCCCAGGCCCCGCAAAACAGGGCCAGGGCCATCCCCCAGATCGCCGCCTGGCGGCCCACCTTCGTTCGGTCGCTGGCGAGCCGCCACAGGGAGATCGGGCCGAGGACCACGGCCACGAGCGGAACGATCCACAGCACCGGCCGCAGCACCGCCAGGAAACTCAGCAGTCCCAGAGCCAGCGTCAGCACGGCCAGCGGCTGCGGCGAACGGTACTCGATCACCTCGGCAGTTGTCGTATCGTCAGGTGTGGCCGTAGCGTCAGGTTGGATTGCGTTCATAGTGTACTTAACGACTGACCTGGTAGTCTGGTTCGCTCGCAAACTGCACGCGTCGATGGTAGTACTTCAGGATGAACCGGCTTTCCGGGTCGAAGATCCGCACGGCCGCCTTCTTGTCCTGCTCCAGAGGAGACAATTTGGCGGCATCCGCTTCGGGCCGCGACAGGGCACCGCGCGACCGGCTCTGCATGAATCCCAGCCAGTGGCGATCCGGTGCCATGCCGAGGAAGGTGCCGGATGTGGGAGTGCGTTGGAACCCCAGGGGATGGGGCCCCAGCGGCGCGGTGTGAATCGTGGCGCAGATGAAGCCGACAAACAGCCAGGCGATCCAGATGGCCGTCAGGGAGCGGCCCACCGTCTCCACCCAGAAGTTGAAGGCCACGCGGGTGCGGGACAGCATGCCGGTCACCACCCGCAGCAGGCCGAGCGACAGGGCAAAGAGCCCCCACAAGGCGATGAAGTCCCACAGGTAGACCAGCGATGGCTCGAGGCCTTCGAGCTGTTTCGCCACCGGCTCGAAGTAGTTGAACGCCAGCATGGCGGCCAGCAGCACGTTGATCAAGGTGACCACGTTGCTCCAGAGCCCCTGGAACCAGAGCGCAGCGACGCACAGGAAGAAGATCAGCAGCAGGACCAGGTTCAACATGGATGGAATCCTATTGTTTCAGCACTCGCTGGAGTTCGGTGATTGCCGTTCCGCCCCGCGCCACCAGGAGGACACCTTCCTCCTGCAGCGTGAGATTGCCCGCCTGGCGCGACAGGTGGCGGAGGACCTCAGGGCGTGGCTGGGAGACCAGCGCCTTGCGCATCTCGTCGGAGATCTTGATCAGTTCAAACACGGCGGTACGTCCCCGGTATCCGATCCCGCCACAGTCCGGACAGACTTCCGGTTCTCCCTTCTTCTTCTTGGTCCCTGGCGGCGGCGGCTGATACTCGCGGTACAGCACCTCCACCCGTCCCTTGGGAATGCCCAGCTTCTGGAGGAGCTGGTCGGGCGGCTCATACGCCTGCCGACAGGTCTCGCACAGCAGCCGAACCAGGCGCTGGTTGAGGACCGCCGTGACAGTGGCGGCGAACTTGTCGGGCTGCTGCGGCTTGAGTGCCAGGATGCGGAGCAGCGCTTCGATGCCGTCTTTGGCGCGGATGGAGGCGCAGATCAGCCGCTTCTGGGTCAACGAGTATTCGCACAGCGAGTCGATCGCCGTGCCCGTCACGAAGTCGGGGATGACGATCACGTCCGGCTCCCGCAGGGTGATCGTGCGGAGCACCGAGTCGGGCGTCTGACCCGCCGCGCCGTCGAACGAAAAGACTTCGATGTTCTCCACATGCGTGAACGGATGCGCCTTATCCTCGATCGCCGCGAAGTCGCGCAGATACCGGTCGGTCGCGGTGAGCCCGACGTTCCACGTCGTCTGCAGCCCGCCCAGCGGCAGGGCGCTGAAGACCACCATCCCGTCGGGGTTGGCCAGGCAGCCCTTGAGCTCGTCCCGCATCTTCTCGCGCATCCCCAGGTCGTCGAGGCTCTTGAAGGGGATCTTCGCGGGCACCAGTTCCAGGATCGCGCGCTCCCCGGTCTTGGTTCCCTGACTGACCAGTTGGCAGGAGTACTTGCCGCTGCCGAATTTCACCTTGAACTCGCCTTCCTGCCGAGCCCGCCGTTCCTCCATGTTCAGCGCGGAGATCTTCTTCATCACCGCCAGGATTACGTCACCCGACTCCCGGTCACGCGGTTCCACCGGATGCCAGACGCCGTCGACGTCATAGCGCACGTCGACCGCTTCCTTGGAGTAGTCCAGCATGATGCGGGTCGCCCGCCGCATGATGGAGTCGGCAATCAGCTCCTTGACAAGCACGTAGCCGGGTGACTGCCGCGCCATGATCAGGTGGGCCTGGTTCTCGGTCTCCGAGGCCCCGCAGGCTGTCAACTGCACGGGGGGACCCTGTTCGTGGGCGGCCAGCGTATCGGTGGGCTGCTTGCGTTTGCGGCCGGACGTCAACCCCGCCAACCACAGCTTGATGTGGGCCGGCGTCAGCACCTTCTGCTCGTCGGTCACGCGGCCGTTGCGCATCAGAATGTACGTGGCGAGCGGGGCGGCCCAGGCGATGACCAGGAGCGCATAGCCCGCGGCGAACAGCGGGATCGACACGGCCAGCAGGAAGCCGATCAGGAAGGCGAACACGGCGATCGGATTCCAGATCTGGGCGGGCATCTCGATGCGGTCGCCCAGCTCAAACGTGTCCCGGTTGATCCAGTCCGTGGTCCGGACCCAGAAGAAGACCAGGATCGCGCAGGCCAGCAGTTTGTACCAGGCGAGGTAATCTCCCGGCCCGCGGCTGAGCACTTCCTGGGCCGGGTAGTACGGCCACTCCTGAGCCGCCAGCGCGCCGGCCCATCCGCACGTCAGTCCCAGGCTGCCCACCACGATAACGGCTTTACGACACATCTATAGAATCCCAGGTTGTGAAACTTGGATGCCTTTGAGCGCCATCTTGAGTGCGTCGCGGTTGGGCGCCACCTCAAATGCGGTCGGCCGGTCAATCAGTTGCTCGTCCACCAGCTGCTTCAAGCTCGTGGTGAAATCCTGCATGCCTTCGTCAGCGCCGATCCGGATGGCGTCCGGCAGCTTGGCGTCCTGCCCCTCCAGGACCAGTTTCCGCACGATCGGTGTGAACATCATGACCTCCACTGTCGGCACGCGCCCGACACCGGGCTTGATCGACGGGAGCAGTTTCTGCGCCACGATGCCGCGCATGTTGAAAGCGATCGCGCTGCGGATGGCCCCGTGCAGCTCCTCCGGGAACAGGTCGAGGATGCGGCCGATGGTCGTCGGAGCGGAGGCGGCGTGAATCGTACCGAACACCAGGTGCCCGGTCTCGGCCGCGTGGATGGCGGTCATGAACGTCTCCTGGTCACGCATTTCGCCGACCAGCATCACGTCCGGGTCCTCCCGCACCGCGTGCTTCATGCCCACCCCGAAATCGATGACGTCCTCGCCCACCTCCCGCTGGTTGATCAGGCACTTGTTCTCCGTGAAGACGAACTCGATCGGGTCCTCCAGCGTCAGGATGTGCTTGCTGTAGTGGGCGTTGATCCAATTGAGCATCGAGGCGATGGTCGTCGTCTTGCCCGAGCCGGTGACGCCGGCCAGCAGCACCATGCCCTGGTCGTACTTGCAGAGCTCCTCCATGATGGGCGGCAGGTGCAGCCCGGCGAAATCCGGAATGAAGTTGCTCACCCGCCGCGCCACCAGGCCGATCTTGCCCATCTGCGTCAGCATGTTGACGCGGAACCGCCAGATTTCGCCGTCGACGTTCACCGTATGGGCGAAGTCGGTGCCCCCCTGCTGGTCGAAAATCGCTCGGTGCCGCTTGTTCATCATCGGGAACAGCAGCCGGCACATCTCTTCCAGATCGATCGGTCCGCGGTTGAGCTGCTTGAGCTTGCCGTTGACCCGCACAATGGGAGGCTGGCTGACCTTCATGTGCAGGTCGCTCCCCTTGAGCTTGACGCAGGCGCGGAAGAACTTGTCGACCTCGAGCTCCTGCTCCTTGGCCAGGAACCGATCCTCCAGATCGCCCACGTTGATCTGGTTCTCGGGGCTCCCCGTGTGTACCACCTCTCCCGAGTCCGCGAGTGACATACGCTCCTCCTCTCACATCCGAACCGCGATTCCCCGTTCCTGCATGACCTGCTTGGTCGCCCGAATCGTGAACTGCCCGAAGTGGAAAATGCTGGCCGCCAACGCGGCGTCGGCCTTGCCAATCAGGATCGCATCTGCCAGATGTTCCGGACACCCGGCTCCACCACTGGCCACGACGGGAATCGATACCGCCTCGCTCACGGCCGCCGTGACTTCCAGGTCGTACCCGTCCTGCGTGCCGTCACAGTCCATGCTCGTCAAAACAATCTCACCGGCCCCCAGTTGTTCGACCTGTCGCGCCCAGCTCACAGCCTCCAGCCCAGTCGGCGTGCGCCCGCCGTGGATGTGGACCTCCCAGACCTCCCGCCCCGCCCACCGCACCCGCTTCGGGTCGATGTTCACCACAATGCACTGGCTGCCAAAGCGCCGCGCCGCATCACGCACGAACTCCGGATGCAGACATGCCGCCGAGTTGATCGAGACCTTGTCGCTCCCGGCATTGAGCAGCATGCGGATGTCCTCGATCGTGCGAATGCCTCCCCCCACCGTCAACGGCATCATCACCTGCTCCGCCGTCCGCCGCACCACGTCGATCATGATGTCGCGTTGCTCGTGACTCGCCGTGATGTCCAGGAACACCAGTTCGTCGGCCCCCTCCAGTTCATACCGCGCGGCCACTTCCACCGGGTCCCCGGCGTCGCGCAGATGCACGAAGTTGGTCCCTTTGACCACCCGCCCCTGGTCAACATCCAAACATGGAATCACACGATTGGCAAGCATGTATGATGATGTGCGCAAGACGCGCCGGCGTATCCATTTGCGAAAGAAAACACCGCCCGCCTGGCCGTCATCAGCTGCGCGCTATCACCGCAGGCAGAGCAAATTCTTACTGTAAGCGGTCAGTTGTGCGATGTCGAGGGTTTGCGTCTCGCGACAAGAAACACGGCCCGCTCACGAATAGCTCCGACAGCCGCTGGTTTTTCGGACGGCAACCACACATCATGGGGGGAAGAAACGGCGCGCGCCCGGACCCCTTCGCACGTTCGTCCCGGTGGGAGTGTACTGATGTCCCCCTTCGCACAAGTCGTCTGTCCGCACTGCAGGCAGCACCTCAAGGTCGCCGGGGCCACGGCGGGCCGACAGGTCCGCTGTCCGCAGTGCCATGGCTACTTCCGCGTTCCCGACACGACTGCGGCCGGGGCCGCACCGCTGTGGCAGCTGCGCACGCAGACCGGGAAGGTCTATGGCCCGGTCCCGCGCGAGGAGCTGGACCAGTGGGTCTGCGAAGGACGCGTGCACGCACGCTGCCAGATTGCGCCGGCCGACACGTCCCAGTGGATGTGGGCGACCGAGTTGTTCCCGGAGCTGGCGGAACCGCCCTTCCCAGGCGCGACCGGCCAGGCGATCCGGACCGAGCGGCCGCCGCGGCTGAGCGATCGTTCGCGGCTGATCGCCGGCCTGCTGGGCCTGCTGCTGCCGCTGGTCGGACTCAACGGGGTCCACCGGTTCTATACCGGCCACATCCTGCTGGGCATCCTGCTGCTGGTCACCTGCGGCGGCTGCGGGATCTGGCAGCTGATCGACGTGATCCTGGTGTTCGCCGGGGTGGTGCGGGACGTCGACGGGTTGCCGCTACGCAGCTGATCAGAACAGCGTGTAGATGAACGGCGCAAACGCGGTGCCGGTCAGCAGGACGAACGCGCCGAGCACCATCAGCGTGACGAGAATTGGCAACAGCCACCACTTCTTGTTGTAGCGCAGGAAGTCCCAGAACTCGCGCAGCAGCCCTGGTTGCTCCTCCTTCACCAGCCGCTGTATTTCGTCCCTGGCAGTGGCCTGCAATCTGTCTGGATCAGGATTCGTAGCCATCGGCGTGCCTCAGAATTGCCGGAAATACCGTGCCGGATCGTCCACCGCAGGACGCTCCTCCCAGTAGCTCGTTCGCGACGCCTCGAACGTGCGGCGGAGCGGATCCCGCCCGCTGGCGCGCAGCAACCAGCCGATCGGCGTCACCACCAGGAAGAATACCGCGCCAATGATCACGTGGCCAACAACCCAGCCGAGCGGGTAGGAGGCATACATCCAGCCCAGGTAGACAGGGCGCACCAGCGCGGGGCGCCACAGACCGCCGAGTGCGAGCAGCGCGGACCCGGCGAGAATCCCGCCGCCCGCCACGCGCTGGCCCAGACGCCACCCCACCAGCACAGCCAGCAGCAGGCCGCAGAGCGGAATCACGATGCCGGCAAACTGCCGCAGCTGCCGGTCCGTCGGTTCTCGATGGAATTCAATCAGTGCCATAGTTCGTGTTGATCCCGGCCGCTCTGGCGCGCCGCCCGGTGGTTGACATGTGGCGTCCGGCGCTCCCCGCCCGGGGACAGACAGAGCTAGTCCAATTCGAAACTCGCCAAGTAGGCATCGATCGCATGTGCCGGGGCGCTCGGCTGTTCGGACTTCAGCAACAGGTAGTCCTCCAGCACCAGGGCGTCCATGTTGGTGGCCAGGAAACAGCGGTACGCTTCGGCCGGCGAACAGACAATCGGTTCGCCGCGGATGTTGAAACTTGTGTTGATGATCACCGGGCAGCCGGTCAGCCGCTCGAAGGCGTGCAGCAACTGATGGTAGACACCGCAGCGTTGGGCATCCACCGTCTGCACGCGGGCCGAGTAGTCGACGTGGGTGACGGCCGGAATGTCCGACCGGATCACCTTGCGCAGGTCGAGCCCCTGCGCGGGGTCAGCCGCCGCAGGCCGTCTGCGGCGCGCCGGCTGTACCGCGGCGACCAGCAGCATATACGGGCTCGCCTGCCCCGGCTGCAGGTCGAAATAGGCGGCCGCGCGCTCCTCCAGCACCGACGGTGCGAACGGGCGGAACGACTCCCGGAACTTGATCTTCAGATTCATCACCGCCTGCATCTGCGGGTCGCGGGCATCCCCCAGGATGCTGCGGCTCCCCAGCGCGCGCGGTCCGAACTCCATCCGCCCCTGCAGCCAGCCCACGACGTGGCCGGCCGCCAGCAGCTCGGCCACCCGGGTGCACTTCTCGTCGTCGCTGCCGCAGTGGTGGAACGCCGCGCCACACTCCGCCAGGAACGCCCGGATCTCCGCGTCGGTCGCGGCCGGCCCGAGTCGCGACCCCTGCTGGCTGTCCCCCGGATCAGGCTGGCGCGGGTGGCCCAGCAGCTGATGCCAGATGAACAGCGCCACCCCCAGCGCGCCCCCGGCGTCGCCGGCCGCGGGCTGTATCCAGATCCGCTCAAAGGGTCCTTCCCGCAGGATGCGGCCGTTGGCCACGCAGTTGAGTGCGACGCCCCCCGCCAGGCAGAGGTTCCGCTGGTTTCCCGTCTCCCGGTGCACATGCGCGGCCATGCGCAGCAGGATGTCTTCGGTCACCACCTGAATGGACGCCGCCAGGTCCATCTCGCGCTGTGTCAGCGGCGACTCCGGGCGGCGCGGCGGACCGCCGAACAGCTGGTCGAACTTCCGGCTGGTCATGGTCAGTCCCTGGCAGTAGTTGAAATACTGCATGTCCATGCGCAGCGACCCATCCGGCTTGATGTCCACCAGGCGCTGGCGAATCAGGTCGGCGTAGATCGGTTGGCCGTAGGGGGCCAGCCCCATCAGCTTGTATTCCCCCGAGTTCACGCGGAACCCGCAGAAGTAGGTGAAGGCGGAGTAGAGCAGACCGAGCGAGTGGGGAAAGGGGAGCTGGTGGGTCAGGTGGATGCGATGGCCGCAGCCGCGCCCGTAGGAGGCCGTGGCCCATTCCCCCACGCCGTCGACCGTGAGAATGGCCGCTTCGTCAAAGGGCGAAGGAAAGAAGGCGCTGGCCGCATGCGACTCGTGGTGTTCGGCGAACACGAACCGGCGCCCGTACGCCCCCCGCAGACTCCGCCGCAGTTCCCGCGGCAGGTGCAGTTTGGTCCGCAGCCAGATCGGCATGGCCGCCAGGAACGACCGGAACCCGCGCGGCGCAAACGCCAGATACGTCTCCAAGAGGCGATCGAATTTCAGAAACGGTTTGTCGTAGAACCCGACGAAGTCCAGGTCCTCCGGCGCGAGTCCGGCCGCGCGCAGGCAGTAATCCACCGCGTGTTGGGGGAAGTCGGGATCGTGCTTGCGCCGCGTGAAGCGTTCTTCCTGCGCGGCCGCCACGATGCGTCCGTCGACGACCAGCGCGGCGGCTGAATCGTGATAGAAGGCCGAGATACCCAGAATCGCCGTCACGGGCCCTGGTCCGCTCTTTTCTTTCAGCAGTGTTCGTGAATGACCTGACAATCGGGCAGTGAGTCCAGGAACAGGCGGCCGTACGGCTTGGTGCGTACGCGCGGGTCCAGAATCACCACCATCCCCTGATCCCGTTGCGTGCGGATCAGGCGACCGAATCCCTGTCGTAGCTTAATCACAGCTTCCGGCACCTGGTAGTCGAGAAACGGATTTCCGCCGGCCGCGCGGATCGCTTCCAGGCGGGCCTGCACCAGCGGCTGGTCGGGCACGCTGAACGGCAGCTTCGTGATGATCACGTTCTGCAACGCCTCCCCCGGCACGTCGACCCCCTGCCAGAAGCTGTCGGTGCCGAACAGCACGGAACGCGGGTTGGCGCGGAACCGCTCGAGCATCAGGTGGCGGGGCAGCCCCTCGGCCTGGCTCAACAGCGCCAGGTTCTGCTGCGTGAGCCAGGTGGTGAGCTGGGAGGTGAGCTGGCGCATCAGGGCGTAGCTGGTGAAGAGCACGAAGGCCCGCCCTTCCGTCCGCTCCACGTACCGGCAGATCATCTCCCGGCAGAGCCGCTCGAAGGCCTGGTGGTCCGTCTTGGGATCCGGCATGCCGTCGACCAGGACCAGCTGCGCCTGGCGCCGATAGTCGAACGGGCTGCCCAACTGCAGTTCGGTGGCCTGCGTCAGCCCCACACGCGACCGGAAGAACGCGAACGACGGCGGCCGGCCGGTGGCCAGCGTCGCACTGGTCAGGATCACCGTCGGGACCCGCTCGTACAGCTGCGCGCGCAGCAGCGGACCGACCTCGATCGGCGCGGCGGACAGCGTCACGCGTGGGCGACTGCCCCGCGTGGCCGCCACGTCCATCCAGTAGACCGCGTCGGCAACGTCGTGCCTGATCCAGGCGTTGAGTGCCTGGTGGAGGGTGCTCAGCCGATCGCGCGCGGCCTGAAAATCCAGGCGGTCCGATTCATCCTCCAGCGCGTCCCCCAGCTGTTCGATAGTGCCGGCCAGCTCCCGCAGCGCGCGGCGCAGCGCGCCGCTGAACCGCTGCGGCTCCACCATGCGCCCCTTGGCCTCCGGATGCTCGTCGTACCAGGCGAGCAGCTGCGCGAAGAACTCATCGCTGCAGTAATGACAGCGCAGCACCTGCTGCTGCGCGGCCTCCAGGCAGTGGTGAACCAGCAGCCCCTTGTTCGTGCGGTCGTTGTAGAGCCGGTTGAGGACCCATTCGATCTGGCCCGACGAGACGCCGACGCCCAGGTGATCGGCCGCCACCGTTTCGATCGTGTGCGCCTCGTCCAGCACGGCGACCTGGTAATCGGGCAGGATCCGCGCCTCCTGCTGGCGGAGCGCCAGATCGCTGAAAAACAGCGCATGATTGACGATCAGCACCTGCGCGTGATGCACGCGACGCCGGGCGCGGTGGTAGAAACACCGGCCGTGATGCGGGCAGGCGGGCCCCAGGCAGTTGCCGCTGTCGCTGGCCACCTCGTCCCACACGCTCCCCGCCGGCCGGAAGGTCAGATCGCTCAGCGAACCGTCAAACGTCTCGCCGGCCCACTGCACCAGCTGCTGGATCTCCCGCAGTTCGCGGTCGTCGGCAAACAGGCTGGCCGCCCGCTTGCGGGCCGACTCCAGCCGCCGCAGGCTGAGGTAATTCCGCCGGCCTTTGACCAGCACCGCCGTGAATTCGCCGGGGATCACCGCGTTGAGCAGCGGCAGGTCCTTCGTCATCAGCTGCTCCTGCAGACTGATCGTGTGCGTCGACACGACCACACGCACGGGCGGCGTGTCCTCCGCCCGCGGCGCGGTGGCGGCCAGGATCGCCGGAACCAGGTAGGCGAAGCTCTTGCCGACCCCCGTCCCCGCCTCCACCACCGCATGCCGCCGCTCGGCAATCGCTGCCGCTACGGCATCCGCCATGTCCAGCTGCTGCGCGCGGTGCTCATAGTGCTGCAGACGTGCCGCAATGCGTCCCTGCGGACCCAGAATGTCCCGAGGCGTGAGCATTACTGGTGTGGTGATGAGATGACACCTTCCGTGGGGCTGCTGGCCGTGGCGTACAGACGCCGGGGAATCCGCCCAGCCAGGTAGGCCCACCGCCCGGCCTCGACCCCCGCCTTCATCGCCTGGGCCATGCGCAGCGGATCCCGGGCATGCGCGATCCCCGTGTTGAGCAGCACCGCATCCACACCCAGCTCCATGGCCACCGTCACGTCACTCGCCGTGCCGACCCCCGCATCCACAATCACCGGATAGTCGGGGTCGTCTTCCTTGAGATACTCCAGGCAGATCCGCAGATTGTTCGCGTTCAGGATCCCCTGCCCGGACCCGATCGGACTGCCGGCCGGCATGACGCTCGTCGCACCCGCCTCTTTCAAACGGCGCGCGGCCACCGGGTCGTCGCTCGTGTAACACAGGACCTGGAAGCCCTCCGCCACCAGCTTCTCGGTCGCCTCCAAGGTGGCGATCGGATCGGGCAAGAGCGTGCGGGTGTCCCCCAGCACTTCCAGCTTCACCCAGTCCGCTCCGGCGTTCTCCAACCCCAGCAGAATCTCACGCCCCAGACGCGCCGTGCGAATCGCGTCCTCGGCATTGAAACAACCGGCCGTGTTGGGGAGCAGGATGTAGCGGTCCAGGTCGATGTAATCCAGAATGTTCCGCCCGTCCCGATCCACCAGCCTCTCGCGGCGCACCGCCACCGTGATGCACTGAGTGCCGGACAGCTCGAGCGCCTGCTGCATCAGCTCATAGCTGGCGTACTTGCCAGTCCCCACGATCAGACGGCTGTGCAGCGCGTGGCGACCCAGCGTGAACGTGTCCTGTGGCACTGTCGTGGACAAGACTCTATCCTCCACCCACCAGCGTCACGACCTCCAGACGGTCGTCCGCCTGCAAAACGTGGTGCGCATGACGATCGCGTGGAACCAGCTGCAGATTGACTTCCACAGCCACATACCGGGGATCGAACTGGAGACACTCCAACAGCGCGGCAATCGTGGCCCGCTCTTCGATCTCACGCGGCTCACCGTTGAAATAGACCCGCATCGCTGGATACTCACCCTACGACGTCCACCCCGCCCAGCACGACGCGCGGCTGGAATCCGGCCCGCGGTCGCGCTGAGTTCCCCGCCGCCACCCGCCCGATCACTGGCCGCGAATGTCCAGGTTCCGCGCTGACCCCTTGAAGATCAGCACCATCGGTGCCTGCTGCGGACGGTTGACAGCCGTGGCCTGCCGGTTCCACGGCAGCGCGTACACCGCGAAGTTGCCCGTGTTGGCGTCCGCCACGTAGACCAGACTGTCGCAGGGCTTCAAGACGCTCGTGCCACGTTGCATCAGCGCCTGACCGGTGACCATCAGGTACTGCGGGTTCTTGCGACCCGTTTCCACCCCGAGGTCGGCCACGACGTTCTGCACGAAATAGCCCCCCGTCTGCCCCGTTCGTCCGTTGATCACCCAACACTGCATGTCGCCGGTGAGAAAATCCAGAAAGAAGATACCTTCAATGCCATCGGCCACGAGGCCGGTCGCGATGGCAAATGTGTCGCCGCTATCGGTCGCCGTGGCGTGCAGTGCCGTCTCCGGAAACGTGAACGTGGGTGTGCCGAACCACGCCAGCGTGGCCCAGGAGCCGACTAGCAGGCCGACCCCCAGGAGCGCACCGAGTCCAAACCCTGCCGCCAACGCGCCGCGTGCTCGCGCTGTCATCCACTTCCTCATGGCCTGCCACTCCTGAAAACTGCGTCTCACCCCCCCGCGTCCTCGCCGTGTGCATTGTACGGGTCGCCCGATAATGCTGCAACACGATCCCGGTTCGTTCCCCGCGTCCCGCGCGCCCGGAGCCTGTCGGGGCCGGTGCCCAGTCCGGCGCGGCGCGTGGTGCGTGGAGGGAGGAAAGCGTAAAGAGTCAGGTATCGCTGTCGCGCCGGTGGCAGGCTGCAGCTGCATATTGGATCAGCGTCAGGATGGATTGCAGCGTAGCGCCGACATACGTCCAAGCGGCGGCGAACATGACGCGCCGCACACCCTGCAGCTCGTCATCGCGGACGAGGTGCAGCTGGGCCAGCATGCGGCCTGCACTGGCGCTGGCGTGCAGCTCGAGCGGGAGGTTCACCAGCTGCAGCAGCACCGTGCTGGTGAAGAGCAGCATGCCCAGCGACAGGAAGGGTGGAAACTGCCCCACCAGCCCCGCGACGGCCAGCAGGATCCCGGCGCCGCTCCCGAAACTGGCCGCCGGCACCGCCGCCTGGCGGATCGCCAGGGAGCGTTTCCAGCCGCCCGCAGCCTGGATGGCGTGCCCCGCCTCGTGCGCGGCAATGCCGGTCGCTGCGAGATGCCGCCCGTGGTAGATGTCCGGGCTCAACTGCAGCACCCGGCGCCGCACGTCGTAGTAGTCGCTCAAGTGCCCCGGGACCTGCACCACCTCGATGTCATAGAGCCCGGAACCATCCAGCACCTGCCGCGCCACCGCGTACCCGCTGAGCCTGGCCGGGATCCGTGCCGCCCGCGCATAGATTGCCTGCGTCACGATTTGCGCGCCCAGCGCAATGCCCAGCGCCGAGACGATCCCCCAGGGCAACAGGCTGTCGAGTGCTTCCATCGTAACGGGCCTCTGCCACCTCCATCGGCACACCGCTGGCTCCCGCTTGATCAGTGTGTCGTGCGTTCCCCGGGCAACGGCGTTACATTATAAGTGTTCCCGGGACGCTCCCGGGAGGATCGATCGGCAGTCGGTATGCGGCCGCAGGGCACACGCATGGGTACCGGACGGGCAGTGGAAACCAGTCGCGAGTGGGCAGAAGAGCGGATCGTGCGCACGTTCCTGGAGCGCGCGGCGGCAGTGATTCTGGAGTCCCGGACGCTCGACGGCGAGCGGTTCGATACTGTGCTGGCGTTGGCGGAGGAAGTGGGGCTGACGCGCGAGCAGTTGGCGTGCGAACTGCGATTCCTGGAGCTTCGGGGGGTGATCACCAGTGCCCCCTGGGAACGGCTCGACACGCCGGACGACAGCACCCGGCAGCGAGGCGCGCTGGCCGGCGCGCCGGCCCCGCCCGGACGTGCGCGACGAGCGGGGGCGGCCGCCGCCTTCCCCCCGGCCGCCGCGGCGCCGGCCGCAGCACAAGCGCCGTCCCAGGACTCGTTCCGGCGCTGGATCAAGCAGAAGCTGGCCGGCTACCCGTCGGTGGTCCTGGCCGCCGATGACGAGCACGGGCTGATCGGAGTCGGCGCGCACCGCTACCACCTGCCCGAGATGCTGGCGATGCAGATCGTGCGGGAAGTCGTGACCGAACGCGACATGCGGCTGGAACGCGATCTGGAGGGCGCCTCGTGCCACTCGACGGTCGCCGGCACGCAGCCCCCCGATGCCGACGATCTGCCGCGCACGGAGGTCGAGTTGCCGGACCCGCGGCAGCTGGAGCGGCGCGAGTCGTTTCGCAGTTACCTGCGGCGGGCCCTGGCCCAGGTGCCGCACGGCGTGGTCACCTTCAAGACCCGCCAGCGGCTGATGGAGGCCGGCGCCCTGTTTCACGGCGTGGCGCCGCAGTGGATCATCCCCACGATCAACGAAGTGGCGGGCGAAATGGGCTCCCGCTTCATCTCCCAGGAACAGGCGATCGAGCACGTCTCGGACCTGGTCGACGAACTGATCGCTCTCGATACGTTGGCCGACGGCGAGTCTCGTTCGCGGATCTACGCGGAAGGGACCAGCTGGGGCCTGGACCCCATGGATATCGAGGCGCTTTTGCGGCGGCACGTCGAACGGGTGGCCTGGCAGGTGGCCCAGGCCCGGCAGCA
>DAISIS010000054.1:0-17557 GCA_036821925.1 Pirellulaceae bacterium | reverse complement strand
AGCCCCTTTGCGCAGGGCTTCGTACATGATGAACTGCCGCTCGCTGGTCGGCTCGGCCAGCATCTGCAGCAGGTCCTCGAGCGACCGTTTGTGGAAATCCTTGGCGAATCCCAGCCCAAACCGGCCAATCTCCAGCGAGCGGATCGCCTTCTGGAACGCCTCTTTGTAGTTCTTGCCGATGCTCATCACTTCGCCGACGGCCAGCATCTGTGTGCCGAGCCGGTCCTTGAGCGCCGGGAATTTCTCGAACGCCCAGCGGGCGAACTTCACCACGACGTAGTCCCCCCCCGGCTCGTACTTGTCCAGGGTGCCCAGCCGCCAGTAGGGAATCTCGTCCAACGTCATGCCGCCGGCCAGCAGCGCTGACACAAACGCGATCGGGAACCCGGTGGCTTTGGAGGCCAGCGCTGACGAACGCGACGTGCGCGGGTTGATCTCAATCACCACGACCCGGCCGGTTGCCGGATCGTGCGCGAACTGGATGTTGGTCCCGCCAATCACCTCGATCGCCTGCACGATGTCGTACGAGTACTTGCGCAGCCGGTCCTGCAACTGGGCGTCGATGGTCAGCATCGGGGCCGTGCAATAGGAGTCGCCGGTGTGGACCCCCATCGGATCGACATTCTCGATGAAACAGACGGTGATCATCTGGTTCCTGGAATCGCGGACAACTTCCAGCTCCAGTTCCTCCCACCCCTGAACCGACTCCTCCACGAGGATCTGGCCGACCATGCTGGCGTTGAGGCCCCGTTTGGCCACGGCCCGAAACTCCTCCAGGTTGAAGACCAGCCCGCCACCGGTGCCTCCCATCGTGTACGCGGGGCGAATCACGGCCGGCAGGCCGATCCGCTGCAGCGCGTCTTCCGCCTCCGCCAGGTTGCGCGCGATCTCACTGCGGGGGGTCTCGATGCCCAACCGGTTCATCGTGTCCTTGAAGGCCTGGCGGTCTTCCCCCCGTTCGATCGCGTCCACCTGCACGCCGATCACCCGCACGCCGTGGTCGCGCAGCACACCGCTGCGCCACAGCTCCGAGGACAGGTTCAGGCCCGACTGCCCGCCCAGGTTCGGCAGCAGCGCATCCGGCTTCTCCTTGGCGATGACATCCGCCACCGAGTCCACCGTCAGCGGCTCGATGTAGGTCGCGTCGGCCATGCCGGGGTCGGTCATGATGGTGGCCGGGTTGGAGTTGACCAGGACGATTTCGTACCCGAGCTTGCGCAGCGCCTTGCAGGCCTGCGTGCCGGAATAGTCAAACTCACAGGCCTGGCCGATCACGATCGGACCAGACCCGATGATCATTACCTTGTGGATATCGCGAAGCTTGGGCACAGCCGGTTACTCCCTGAGCGGAATTCCAGGTCGAGGTTGACAATCGGGCATGGGAAGTTCCTCAAACATACTCGATTGTTGCGGGCGGTTTCGGGGTCATATCGTAGAGGCAGCGATTCACGCCGGGAATAGCCGTAATGCGTTCACAGATCCGGTGCAGCTTCGACCAGGGCAGATCGACCGACGTCGCCGTGCGCGCGTCCACACTGTTCAGGCAGCGGACCACCACCATCTGGCCGAACTCCCGTTTCCCATCGCGCATGCCGGTGGCTTTGTCGTTGAGCAGCACCGCCAGGTACTGGAAGGCCGGCGTATCGGCCAACTCCTCCTCCACAATGGCGGTCGCAGCGCGCACTGTCTGCAATCGTTCGGCAGTCACTTCCCCCACAATGCGCGTGGCCAGCGCCGGGCCGGGAAAGGGGATGCGTTCGGCCAGACTGGGGGGGAACCCCAGCCGCCGCGCCAGCTCGCGGACTCCGTCCTTGCGGAGCGTGGCGAGCGGCTCGAGCACGTGGTAGCCATACTCCTTCGCCGGATCGATACCCAGCTGAGCCAGAATGTTGTGCTGGCGTTTGATGCCGTCGACGGTCTCTTCGATGTCGGTCAGGATGGTGCCGTGCAGCAGATGGGTCGCGCCGCTTTCGCGGACCGCCTGGCCGAACACGCGGGCATAGAACGTGTGCGTGATCGCGTGGCGTTTATCTTCCGGGTCGGTCAGACCGCGCAGGGCCCCGAGAAACTCGTCCCGCGCATCGATGATCTCCACCGGAATGCCCATCTGCGCGAACAGTTCCACCACCCGCTGCGGCTCCCCCTCGCGCATCAGCGCCGTGTCGACGAAGATGGTCCGCAACCGGTCGCCCAGCGCCCGGTGCCCGAGGGCGGTCACCACCGAACTGTCCACCCCGCCGCTCAAGGCGTTGATGGCCCGGCCCGTGCCGACCGACGATTGGATCGCGGTAATCTGCTCCTGAATGAACGCTTGATAGTCCATCGCTCCACCCTTCTTCCACCTGACAGCCTGTGCCTGGATGCCGCAGCCCCCCTCGTGCCCGGATCCCTCGTGCCCGGATCCCAGGCGGTCGGGATCCAGACCAGCAGCATAGCGGTCTGGCGTCCGTTCCGCACCGGGCGGACATGGCGGAGCCGCCAAGAATTCGTCGCCGGGCCTCCGGCGGCCGATGGTAGCGGTGGGCGCATCCGGTCGGCCCCGCTCCCGGCCGGGGCCAGGGCCGGCGCGTTGGGGGCGGGCGCGGCGTCTGGGGCGCGGCCCGGGCGGCGGCGGCCGGTCAATCGGTGCAACCCGTGCGGTCGGCGCAGGCGCAGTACGCCGCAAGTTCCGGCATTGGGTCAGGGGTCCCCACCCCCGCTGCCGACAGACAGACATGAGGACGGTTGCGCAGTGACCGCGAGCAGCACGACGGCAGATCGCTCCCAGGCAACACACAACAGCAGCGTGACAGCCCCATGGATAATGCATTCACCAAGAGTGTTGGCATCTCGGCCATCGCCACGTACGAGCCCACGTGGGTGCTGAGCAACGAGTGGTTTGAAGGCACGATCCCGCGCAAGTTCGTGCAGCATACCGGCACCCAGTCGCGCCCGATCTCCTGGCACGATGAGGTGACGATGGGCGTCCGCGCTGTGAACAACCTGCAGCGCGACACCGGGTGCGACCTGCGCGACTGTGCGGCGGTGATTTTCGTGTCGCCGTCGTTCGTGCCGCTGAGCGTTGCGCGCAGGTTCCTCGACGCGCGGCAGGTGCGGCAGGAACGCCTCATGCGCGCCGCGCACGCGCTCGGAGTGCAGCTGAGCATCCCGCACTGCCCGGTCTATGCCCTGAACTGGTTCTGCAGCGGCTACGCCAAGGCGCTGGCCGTCCTACGGCGGCACATCGTGCCCATGCTGGGGCTGAGCCCCAACCAGTTCCTGCTGGTCGTCACGGCCAGCCGGATCAGCCGCATCACCGACTACGGATGCCCCCAGACCGGACCGCTCTTCGGCGACATGGCCACCGCCACACTGTTGTCGCGGCTGGACAGCCCGAAATACCCGGCGCATTTCAAGCTGCTCTATGCGGGGGCGGAGAAGCAGCCGGCGGCAGGCGTCTTCTTCGACTTCGCAGTCCGCGAGAACGTGCTGCTGCCGTCGCTCAACGGCGGCAAGACACACATGTCGCAGCGGCTGGTGTTCCATATGGACGGCATGGGGATCGCCGACGCGGCCCCGCGCGCCATGTCCCAGGCACTGGCCAAAGCCCTGCAGACCCGCGGAGTGCACGGGGACGACGTGCGGTTCGTCGTGCCGCACCAGGCCGGCACCTCCATCGTGCGGCTGGCCGGCATGAAGCTGGAACAACAGGGCATTCGCGGCGAGATCGTCAACGGCCTGACCAGCCAGGTGGGGAACGTCAGCTCCAGTTCCATCCCCTACGCGCTCAAACAGATCTGGAACCGCCTCTCCGGGATCATTGCCTGCCCCACCGCGGCCGTCGGTTCGCCCGGCAAAGCCGAAGTGTCGCAAGGCTGCATCCTGCTCGAGTCCACCCCCATCCACTGCCCCGCCGCCATCGCCTCGTAACCGGCCGCTCAGCCACAGTCCACCTGCGGCACCGCGGCGGGAGCCGGCTGCGGGTCCGCCGGCACGCGTGCGCCCGGCACGGGATCGGCCGGACTGGCAACCTCGTCCCGGTGGTCCCAGCGGATGATCTTCAAGTCTTCCACGAACATGACATACAGCACCGGCACGATCACCTTCGTGACGAGCGTGGCGGAGAGCAGGCCGACGATCTGCACGTAGCACATGGGCTCCCACAGCGGCCCGCCCTCGAGCGCCAGGGGGATCAGCCCGCCAACGGTGGCCAGGACGGTCACGAGCACGGGGCGCAGCCGCACCAGTGCTGAATCGATCACCGCGCGGCGCACCGGCAGCCCCTTCTCGCGCGCGTCCTCGATGTAGTCGAACAGCACGATGATGTGGCTGACAATCACGCCGGCCAGCGAGGCGATGCCCAGGAACGCCATGAAGCCGAACGGGGCCCCGAATAGCAGCAACCCCATCATCCCGGCCACCAGGCCGAACGGCACAGCCGCGAACACCACCAGCGGCTTGGTGACGCTGTTGAACTGCCACACCAACACCAGATAGATGGCGCCGAGCGAAATCGTCAGGGCGCGGGCCAGCGACGCGAACCCTTTCTGCTGCTCGTACTTCTCCCCACCGAATTCGTACCGGTAGCCGGCGGGCCACGCCCGGCACGCCTCCGCCAGCCGCCGCTCGATCTCACGCACCACCTGACTCGGCAGGACCCCGGGGACTGTGTCGCACTTGACCGTCAGGCACCGCGCATGCTCCCGCCGGCAGATCTTGGGCGCCACCAGCTGCGTCTCGAAGCGCGCGATCTGATTGAGCGGGACGCGCTGGTTCGTGAGCGAGCTGACGGTCGTCAGGTTGATCAGATCCTCGTACCGCGTGCGCTCGTCACACCGCAACCGGAGCGTGATCGGGATCAGCCGGTCGCGCTCGCGCAGCTGCGTCGCCGCATAGCCGGACAGGCCGGTGTGGACGATGGCCGCCACATCCTGGTGCGTGACCCCGGCCAGGTTGGCGCGATCGGGATCGATGTTGAGCGAAATCTGCAGCACCTCCGGATCCCAATCGTCGTGGATGTTGTCGGTGCCGGGCGTCGCACGCAGCAGATCCTTGACCTGGCCCGCCAGAGCGCGGAGCTCCGGGATGCTGTCTCCCAACAAGCGGACCTGGACCGGCACGCCCACCGGCGGCCCGGTCTCCAGCTGCTCGATCGTCACGCGTGCCAGACAGGCGGCGGGCAGACTGCGTTTCAGACGCTCCACCACCTCCCCCGTCACATCCCCATCGGTGGTGTGGACCAGAATCTGGGCGTAGTTGTCGGTCCGCTGCTCCGGCACGATCGACAGCCAGAACCGCGGCCCCCCCGCGCCGACGAACGTAGTGTACGCGCGGATGTGCCGGCCTTCCAGCGCGTCCAGGCGGGCAATGATCCGCTGCGCCTCGGCTGCCGTCTGGCGAATGGGCGCCCCTTCGGGCAGGTAGACGTTGACGGTGAAGACGGAGTGCCGGTCGCGCGGGAAGAAGGCTGTGCCGACCAGCGGCAGACAGGCCAGGCCGGCCGCCAGGAAGACCAGGCACACGCCCAGACTGACCGCCTTGTGCGCCAGACACCATTCGGAGAAGCCGTTGTAGTAGCGCGCAAACGTCGCGCCGCGCCCTCCGGTGGTGAGCCCGGCCTCGAAGCCCGGCTGCCCCTGGAGCACGTAGTAGCCCAGCAGCGGCATGAACGTCATCGACACGATGCGGCTGGCCACCAGCGAGGCCGTCACCACGACCGGCAGCGACCAGATGAACTGCCCCACCTTGCCTGCGACCAGCAGCAGGGGGAGGAAGGCCACGCAGTTGGTGAGCGTGGCGAACAGGATCGCCCGCGCCAGTTTCTGCGGCCCCAGCCAGGCGGCCACGTCGCGCCGCTGGCCGTGCGCCAGCTCGCGATTGATCGCATCGCCCGCCACCACCGGGTCGTCCACCAGCAGCCCCAGGGCGATGATCAGCGCTGCAATCGACACCTGCTGGAGATCCACCCCCACCAGCTGGCAGAAGCCCAGCGCCAGAGCCACGGTCAGCGGGATCGAAAAGGCCACCAACAACGCACTGCGCCACTCCATGAACAGCAGGGCCACCAGTATCACGATCCCGACCGCCTCCAGCAGGTTGCGGTTGAAGTCGCCGATCTTCTCCCGGATCGTCTCCGGCTCGTTGCTCGTGCGTTCGATCTGCAGGTCGTCGGGCAGCACCGCGCGCAGCGACGCGAGCGCCGCGTCAATGTCGCGGCCGAACGCGCTGATCTGCGCACCCTTGACCTGCCGGATCGACAGCGTGATCGCGCGCGTCGTCTGCAGGCGGCAGGAGTCGGGCAGCGGCGCGTCGGCAGACGCAGCGCAGTCCGCCAACGGAATCGACGGCGGGTCGCCGGGCAGCCGCGCCGTGTGCGGGCGCCGGGCGTCGACTTTGAGCGTGCGGAAGTTCATCACGTTCGGCGGGTCTTCGTACCCGCGTACGACGTCGGCCAGGTCGCGCAGGTAGAGCGGGTAGCCGTCCTGCGTGTCGATCACCACTGCGCCGAGCTCCTGCTCGGAGCGGAACTCGCCGCTCGGCTCCACCAGCAAGTTCTGGTCCGGCAGCTCGACCCGCCCGCCGGGCAGGTTGATGTTGCGCTGCCGCAGCCGCCCGATCACCGCCTCGGGACGCAGCCCGAAGGCGCTGAAGCGCCGCCCGCTGTAGTAGAGGTAGACCGCCTCTTCCTGCACGCCGATCTGTTCCACCTTGCCGATGTGGGGAGATTGCTTGAGCCGATCCTGGATCAGGTCCGCGAACCGCCGCAGCTCCCGGTAGCTGTAGCGCTCGAGCGTGCGGCCGGGCTGGTGCGGATCGCGCCGCAGCGCCGCGGGCAGTTCGGCCAGGTCGTGCACCAGCACGCCGGGCCAGATGTCGGGATGCGCCATCCCGGTGCCGATCGTGTCGCGCTGCCACGCCAGCGTTTCACGCCGCACGTCGGCCAGCGTGCGACCGGCCGGAATGTGGAAGTCGAGGCAACCTGCGCTCAGCGGCTCCACCAGCACGGCGTCCTCGGCCAGCCCCTGGGCCACCAGCCGCTCGCGGAGATTGCTGCCGATCCACAGCACATAGGACCGCGCCACCGTCGTCGGATAGACCAGGACCGCCGTCACGCGGTTGGTGCGCAGCTGCGGCGGCCGCGCTGCCCGCGTCTCCGCCAGCGCCGCCCGAATGGCCGCCCCCCGCTGCGCCACTTCAAAGTCGGAGACCGGCGGACTGCTGATCGTGAGCATCACCGCCGTCGTCTCCCCGAACTCCTTGTTCAGACGCGGCTGCAGCAGCTGGCCGTCCACGCGCGGCAGGTCGGACATGCTCTGCAGCTTCGTCTGGAGATCCTCCCAGACCGGGTCCGCCGGCCGGATCTCGTCCCGCAGCTCGACAAACACCAGCGACAGCCCCTGGCGGCTGACCGAACGGACCCGCTCGACCGCCGGGTTCTCACTCACCTTCTTTTCGATCTTGCGCGTCAGCTCCTGCTCGACCTCCTCGGCCCGCGCGCCGGGATACACCGTCACGACGACCGCCGTGCCGACCGTGATGTCCGGGTCGTGCCGCTGCGGCATCGACACGTAGGCGTAAGCGCCCCAGAGGAGCGTGGCCACCAGCGCCGTCCAGGCGATCGGGCGCCGGTACACGAAGAACTGAGCGGTGGTCACGGCCCGACCTCCTCCTCCACCACATGCACCGACTGACCGTCGCACAGCCGCCAGGCGCCGACGGCGACGACCGCATCCCCGGCCGCGATCTCGGTCTGCGGATCCGCCTGAACGCAGATCCGATTGTCGTAGACGCCGCCCAGCACCACCCGGCGCTCGCGCACGACGGGGCGCCCAGACGCGGATTCGACCTTGTAGACCACATACCCCGGACGGGCCCGGCCCCGCTGAATCGCGGTCATCGGCAGCAGCAGCCCCGCACGCCGCTCACCCACACTCGTGGTCACAATCATGCCGGGCTTGAGCTTGCCCGGTTCGTCAATCGTGACCTCCACCAGAAACGTCCGCGTGCGCAGGTCCGCCGCCGGCGAGATCTTGCTGATCCGCCCGGTGAACGCCCCCCCGCCAAGCGCTTCGGCCACCACCGGCAACGGTTGCCCCAGCTGCAGATTGCCCACCAGCACGTCCGGCACGCCAAACGCCACCCGCACCTTCGCGATATCGATCAGCAAAAACGCGCTGCGGGCCGGCAGCACCCGCTCGCTGCGCTCCACATATTTCTCCGCCACACAGGCCAGACCGAACTGGGGCACATTGAGCGCACAGTTTTCGAGGTCATCCTGCGTCTGCTGGTGCTCGATCCGGGCCGCCTCCACATCCCGCTCCGCACTCACCACCGTCGCGTCGGCCGTAATGCGGCGCCGCTGGGCCGCGTCCAGATTCTCCTGCGTGTCGGCACCCTTGGCGGACAGCGCCTGACAGCGCGCCAGATCCTTCGCCGCCAGGTCCGCGTCCGCCAGGGCCGCCACCCGCTGACTCTCGGCCTTGGCCAGCTTCTCGCGCGACGCGTGCCACTTGCGGCGATAGTCAGCGTCGTCCAGCCGCGCGAGCACCGCACCGCCCGGCACCACGTCCCCCACCTGCACGTCGCGCGTCTGCGCCGAACCGGCCTCCGCCACCTGGTACAGCTCCTGCACCGTGCCCGCTATCTTGAACGACAGATCCACCTTCTGCAGCTCTTTGACCGTGCCGCTGTATCGCGTCTCCGTCGCGAAAACCTCCGGCGCCACCTGCGTCACCTGCACCGCCACCGGCAGACGCTCGTCCACCGCCGCCGGCCCACAGCCACACAACACGGCCGTGAACGCCAACAACAGCAGCTTCAGGATCCCGTGCCGAAATACCTCCGAAACCGTCGTCAACACGTCCGACAGCGACACGTTCGTACGGATCAGGTCCGGATTCTCGATCAGCCCGACAACCGACGACCAGAAAATCGCGCGCAACACGCCCGGATGCAGGTCGTCACGCAGCGCACCGTCACGCAACGCTGCATCCAGCGACCGCTGCAGCAGCCGATCCACCGCCGCCTCGCGCAACGCCCGAAACTCCTTATGCACGGCCGGATACAGCCGGCCAATCTCCTCAAACCGCTCCAGCCAGTTGCCGTGCGGAAGCGCCTCCAGATCGCGACCCAGCCGGGCCAGCCGCTCGTCCACGTCGCGCACCGAGGACGGCGAATCCCCCTCGGCCGCCCGCTGAAACGCGCCCACAATCCACAGACAGGCCGCCCGCACCAGCCCCTGCTTGTCGCGGAAATAGCGGTACACAGTGACCCGCGTCACCCCTGCCTGGTGAGCGACCGCCGCCAGATCGGTCTTCTTCACCCCCTGCCGGGCTATCAGCTGCAGCGCAGCCGTCACAATACGATGCGCAGTCGTGTCGTTGGTCATGATACAAAAATTACCTGAAATGTATCATTCGTCAATACGGGGCTCGAACTTGAGCGCGTTGACAGATGCGGGGCGAGTCTCGATGCTGGCGTAATTTGCTTGGCGGGAGCCACCAGACGGCCATGTCGAACCAGTCCGTGGGTGATGATGCGGGTCCGCACGACGCCTACGCGGCGCTGCGAGTGCCGTCGTTTCGCCGGTATTTGAGCGGCAACGTGCTGGTGCTGCTCGGCGCTCAGATGCAGTTTGTGGCGGTGGGTTGGGACATTTACGAGCGGACGGGGGACTCACTGCAGCTGGGTCTGGTGGGGCTGGTGCAGGTGGTTCCGGTGATTCTTCTGGCGTTGCTCGCCGGGCAGGTGATCGATCGGTGGGACCGCCGGCTGGTGATTGTGGTGGCGTTGGCGGTGATGATCGTATGTTCGCTGGCGTTGGCGGGCATCGCCTGGCATCAGGCGGACTATCGGTGGATTTACATCTGTCTGTTTGCCAACGGGATGGCGCGGGCTTTTCTGCAGCCGGCCAAGGCGGCGTTATTGCCGTTGATCGTCCCGCGCAGCCGGTTTCCCAATGCGGTGACGTGGAGCACCTCGGGGTTCCAGTTGGCGACGATCGTCGGTCCGGCGCTGGGGGGACTGGTGATTGGCGCGACGCGTTCGGCGACCTGTGTCTACCTGGCGGCAGCTCCGCTCACGCTGTCGCTGGTCGTGGCCATGCGTTGGATACGGCCGCGGGCGTCGGCGCGGAGCGACGAGCCATTTGGTTTGTCGAGTCTGTTGGCGGGGGTGACCTTTGTCTGGCGCACGAAGCTGATGCTCGGGATCATCTCGTTGGACATGTTTGCGGTGTTGCTGGGAGGGGCGACGGCGCTGCTGCCGATCTACGCGAAGGACATCCTGTCTGCCGGGCCCGGCGGCTTGGGGTGGTTGCGCACCGCGCCCGGTCTGGGAGCGCTCGTCACCTCCTACCTGCTGACGCATCGCCCGCCGATTCAGCATGCGGGGCGGACGCTGCTCGGCTCGGTAGCCGGCTTCGGCGCGGCGATCATTGTGTTCGGTCTGGCGCGCACGTTCCCGCTGGCCTGGGGGATGCTGTTTCTGGCCGGAGCTCTGGACATGGTCAGTGTGGTCATCCGCCACACGCTGATCCAGCTGTGGACGCCCGACGAGATGCGTGGCCGGGTATCGGCGGTCAACGGCATGTTCATCGGCATCTCGAACGAGTTGGGCGAGTTCGAATCAGGGACGGTGGCGCATCTATTCGAGCGGCCGCACGACGTGGCGTTTGGTCCGACGGTGTCGGTCGTCAGTGGCGGCGTCGGCACGATTCTGATTGTGCTGCTCACCGGCTGGCTGTTCCCCGACGTGCGGCGTCACCGGCGGCTGGACGAAGCGCCGCGCGCCGCTTCGTCGGTGTCGTGACAACCTACAGACCTACAGACCTACAGCACGTCCCAGGCGATGCCGACCTTGTGCAGCGCGTAGCCGACTTCGCGCAGGTAGTCGCCGTAGCCGGTCATCCAGTGGAAGCCGGCCATCTGCCGGGCCAGCACGTCGTCGGAGCAGGTGTAGCGGATGTCGATCTGCGACCGGCAGATGGGCAGGCACGGGGCGGCGTGGATCTGGCCGCGCAGGCCGGTCCAGCGTTCCGCCCGGAAATCGGGGATGATATTCGTGAGGAGCTGTCCCCGGGGCATTTCCACCTTCGGTGCGGCACCGTAGTCCGATTCGAAGTGGGTCATGATCCGCGCCGGGTCCAGCTGCTGGCCGCTCATGCGCCGCGGTGCTGTGCAGTGTGCCAGCGTGATGCAGTGGTCGTGCGGATAGGTCGGGTCATTGAGGAAGACGGGGCGGCCCGAGATATGAGCCAGCAGGATGCCGGCCGGAATCACCACGAAGTCCGATTCGCAGTAGGCCTGGTAGCCGGCGTCGTTCAGCAGGCTGAGGGTCAGGCACGCAGAGGTCTCGGCCAGGGGCATGATTGTCCCCATGCAGCCGTTGATGGTCAGGAGGCGGCACTCGGCCTCCTGCATCATTCGCCGGAACACCTGTTCGAGCAGGAACGCGTTGTCGATGAACGCGCGCTGGGTTTCCACCTGCGTGCCGGGCAACTGCACGTACGCGTCGGCCTGCTGGCGGGCCTGGGCGCAGGCGGCTGCATCCGATTTCGCCGCGGCGATCAGCGGGCCCAGCTCTTCATACGCCACGGTCCGGATGTCCAGCTGCCACTTCGCGCGCACCAGATCGGCCACGACCTCTTTCGGCTGGCCCCAGGCGTTCGGACCGCCCACGGCCAGGATCCGGCTCCCCAGCGTGTTGTGCAGGCCACAGAGCGACCGCAGGCGCCAGCGGACTTCGTCGAGCGAGTCGACGACCATGTCCTCGTACCCGATCGACCGGGTGGCCAGCGTATCGGTATGCTGGTGCAGCAGGCGCGCCATCGCGCCTTCATACCAGTAGTACAGCGGGCCGGACTTGTGGCGGACGAAGCAGATGGTGTGCTTGCCCAGGCCGTCGATGTAGTTCACGTTGGCCAGCAGGTCTCCGCCCCCGTCGCCGGCGGCGTAGAACAGCAGCGCGTCGGCGGCCTGGATATCATCCGCGTGGGCGGCCAGTTCCGCGGGGCGGCGCACGACGGCCAGCGGGAGGAATTCCAGGGGGAAGTCCGCGGTGGCCTGGAGTTGTGCCAGCTCGCCGCCGATCCGCTGCGTCTCGGCCTGGACATCCGCCTCCGTTTCGATTCCGCCCCAATTGCGCCAGCTCGTCGCGGGACGGCGCTGCGGCTGGGGAAAGGTGAAGATCGGCTTGACCTTCAGCGCTCGCCGCGGCGGCGGCTCCGGCGCGGCGGCCGCCTTGAGCGTCGCCCAGGTAAGACCGGTCAGCGCAGTGCCCGCCAGGGCGATCCCGCCGGCAGCGGCCAGAAGCTCGCGGTGCGCGCCGGCCCCCTCCGGTGCCGACGGCTGGCTGCACGGACAGCAATGGACACGCACTGGCCCGCGGGAAGCGACACTCTCAGGCTGCGGGGCGGCCCCCTCTTGGTGCGAGCGGTACATGGCGTCCTCTGCGTTAGTGACTGTTGGTTGCAGCGTGCTCGAACTGGTGCTACAAGTGTAACCTGATGACGGTCCCGGGGGCCAGACAACCCGCCGGAAAACGGCCGACGCATCGATCCTGCATCCGGGCCGGCGCCACATGGTGGGCCGGCCGCCAACCCGCGGTTCCCACCCAACGCACTGTGCCACAGGGAGACAACATGAACACGACCGAAGCCATCCGTTCGTCCCAGGGGGACTCCCCGCTGACGCGGCGCACGTTTCTCAGCGCGACCGGCACCGGGGCGCTGGCCGCCGCGGCGGCCGCACTTCTGCCGGCCGGCAAGGCCTTTCCGGAAGGGACGAACAAGACGATTCGCATGGCGGTCGTGGGGGGCGGATTCGGCGCGACGTTCCACTGGCACACGCACCCCAACTGCCGCGTGACGGCGGTCACTGACCTGTATCCAGAGCGACGCGCGCGACTGTGCGAGCGATTCAGTTGCGACACCGCATACGATTCGCTCGAGCGCATGTTGCGTGAGGCGCGGGACGTCGACGCCGTGGCGATCTTCTCGGGCGCGCCGGATCATGCGCGGCACGCGCGGATGTGCCTGGAGCGCGGCTGGCACGTCGTGACCGCCGTCCCCGCCTGCCTGACGCTCGACGAGGCCGCCATGCTCAAGGAGGTCAAGGAGAAGACCGGTCTCAAGTACATGATGGCCGAATCGAGCTGGTATCGGCAGGAGAATATCTACGCGCGCAACCTGTTCCGCGCCGGCGCGTTTGGCGAGTTGTTCTACACCGAGACGGAGTACTACCACGACGGCGGCGATCCGGACAAGGAGACGGCCAACATCGGCTCCCTGGTCTACAACCCCGACGGCAGCCGCTCGTGGCGGTGGGGGTTCCCGCCGATGCTCTACCCGACCCACTGCATCGGCTTCCTGACCGGCGTGACGGGGGAACGCATCGTCAAGGTCTCGTGCCTCGGCTGGCGCAGCAACCAGCCAGCGCTGCGCGCGCACCCGCTCCGCACGGAGAACATCTATCAGAACCCGTTCTGGAACCAGACCGCGCTGATGCTCACCAACCAGGACCACGCCTCGCGCTGCAACATCTTCTGGCGCTGCCTGGCCGGGGGCGAACGGGCGCAGTGGTTTGGCGACCAGGCCACGTTCTACATGGTCAACGGGGGCCTGCACGGCGACGTGCAGCACAGTCGCGACGCCGGGGCGCAGGCGGTCCAGGTGCCGCAGTACTGGCAAGATTCCCCCATGCTCCCACCGCCGATGCGCCACGACTCGGGCCACGGCGGCTCGGCCATCTTCATCTCCGCCGAGTTCATCAACGCGCTGCTGGAAGACCGCGAGCCGGAGATCAGTCTCTACGAGTCGCTGGCCATAACCGTGCCGGGCATTGTCGCGCACCAATCGGCTTTCAAGGACGGCGAACAGCTGGCCGTGCCTCAGTTCGATCGGCCGACGTAAGGCACCTCTCCGGTAGGAGCACGCAGCAGCCCGGCGGCCGCCGGCGCGCCGGGTCGGCGGTGCGGGGTTCCGCGTTTCCGGCAGCCCAGCTACACTGTACGCCTCACCGGATGGCGGGGCCGGCCCCCAATCTGTCATTCCCTCAATCGCACCCTGAAGAACGAACCATGTCAGACCATGTCCCAACGTCGCAGTTGAACGCCATTTTCAAACCGTCATCGATCGCCGTCGTGGGCGCCTCCACGCGTGCCGGAACGGTCGGCAACGACATCTTCCGCAATCTTCTGTTCAACGAATTCAACGGCTCCGTCTACCCGATCAATCCGAAGGCCAACAATGTGCTGGGTGTGCACAGCTACCCAGACTTGCTGAGCGTGCCCGGCAAGGTGGATCTGGCGGTGTTGATCGTGCCGGCAGCGGCGGTGCTGCAGGTGGTGGACCAGGCGATCGCGAAGGATGTCCAGTCGCTGGTGGTGATTTCCGCCGGTTTCAAGGAGATTGGCGGGCAGGGGGCCGAGTTGGAGCAGCAGCTGCGGGACAAGGTGCGTGCGGCCGGCATTCCGCTGATCGGCCCCAACTGCCTGGGAGTGATCAACACGGACCCCGCGGTCCGCATGAACGCCGCGTTTGGCCGCAAGATGCCCGGGCCGGGCAACCTGGCGTTCCTGTCGCAAAGCGGCGCGTTGTGCACGTCGGTGCTGGATTACGCCGAAGAACGGCATATGGGGTTCAGCAAGTTCATCAGCTTCGGCAACAAGGCCGACGTCAACGAAATCGACCTGCTCGAATACCTGGCCAAGGACCCGACGACCGATGTGATCGCCATGTACCTGGAGGACATCTCGGACGGCCGGCGGTTCATTGAGACGGTGCGGAAGATCTTCTGGGAGACGCACAAGCCAATGTTGTGTCTCAAGTCCGGGCGCACGCCCGAGGGGGCCAAAGCGGTCAGCAGCCACACCGGTTCGCTGGCCGGGTCCGACTCGGTCTACGATGCGTTGCTGGTGCAGAGCGGTGTGCAGCGGGTCGACACGATTGCCGAACTGTTCGACTCGGCTGCGCTGTACTGCACGCAGCCCCTGCCGCGGGGCGGCCGCGTGGCCATCATCACCAACGCCGGCGGACCCGGCATCATGGCCACCGACTCGGCCGTCCGGTTCGGGCTCAAACTGGCCGAACTCAGCCCGGCCACCCAGGAAAAGCTCAAGGCCTCACTCCCCTCGACCGCGTCGCTGCGCAACCCGATCGACGTCATCGGGGATGCCCGGGCCGATCGCTACCGATCGGCCGTGCGAACGGTGCTGGAAGACGACCAGGTGGACATGGGCATGGTGATCCTGACGCCGCAATCGATGACGGACGTCGAGGAGACGGCGGCCGTGGTCCCCGACGCGGTGCGCGGCATCAAGAAGCCGGTGGTCTGTGCCTTCATGGGTGCCAAGGACGTGGCGGCCGGGGTGAACATCCTGCGCCAGGCCGGCATTCCGAACTATCCGTTCCCGGAGGACGCCGTGCGCAGCCTGGCGGCGGCGGAACGGCTCGTCGCGCTGCAGGAAATTCCGCGGCGCGAAATGCACGTGTTTCAGGACCTGGACGTGGAGAAGGCCAAGAGCCTGATCGCCGAAGCGCTCGATGGCCACGACAAACGCTACCTGACGCAGTCCGAATGCCGGCCGCTGCTGGAATGCTACCGGCTGCCGCTGCTGCGCAGCGCCGTGGTCCAGACGGCGGACGAGGCGGCAGACGCGGCCAGGTCGTTCGGGACCCCCGTCGTCATGAAGGTCATGTCCGAGGATGTGGTGCACAAGTTCGACGCCGGCGGTGTGCTGCTCAATATCCACGGGCCGGAAGAGGCGGCGGCCGCCTTCCAGAAGATCACCCAGAACGTCGGACGGGCTGTGCCGGGTGCCCGGATCCAAGGCATGCTGATCGAAGAAATGGCCCGCAAGGGCGCGGAGGTGATTCTCGGCGCCAGTCGCGACTCGCGCTTCGGACCGCTCATGATGTTCGGGCTCGGCGGCACGCTGGTCGAGGTCCTCAAAGACGTCTCCTTCCGCCTGGCGCCGATGTGGAAGATCTCGGCCGAGCGGATGGTCCGCCAGATCCGCTCCTTCAAAGTGCTCGATGGCTTCCGCGGCAGCCCCCCCTCGGACGTGGACGCCATCGTCGACACCCTGCTGCGACTCTCCGAGATGGTCTGCAATCACCCGGAGATCTCGGAACTGGACATCAACCCGCTGATCGTGCATGCCCAGGGCCAGGGCTGCTCGGTCGCCGACAGCCGCGTGATGCTCCGCAAGCCGTAACCGCGGATCCGCGCCCCCTGGGACCTGTCCCCTGGGACTGGCCGGGCGAGTCGCCGGTCCCGGGGCTGATTGCTCGGTCGTGCTGCCCCGCTACGGCAACTCGGTCAGCAGCAGGAAGCTCGCGGCAGGCAGCGTCAGGGCAGCGGGCGTGCCCGGCGTCACCGGCACATCGCCAGACGCCGGCAGAGGTGCGGCGCTGCCGCCTGCGATCGCCGCGGGCGTGTAGCGATACATGCGCAGCAGCGCGGGCCGGGACAAGCCTGTCGCCAGTTCCACCTGCAGGTCCCGGTCGTAGCGGTTGACCAGCATCACCGTCAGCCGGCCGTCCGGCGAGAGCGTCGCAGCGCCGCGCACCTGCTCGGCCGGCGGCGCAATCGCCACCGCCACCACCCGGCTGCCCCGTTGCGTGTAGCGGTTGACCAGCGACCAGCTGTAGAACGCCGGACGCGGCCGCCAATCCTGATCCTTGTACTGCCACAAGCCATAGCGCTGGCAGTGGACCGCGTCGTAGTACTGGTCGAACAGGCACCACACCAGCGCGGCGGATGCGCGCGCGTTGAGCACTTCGATCGCGAAGTCGCCCATGAACAAGCCGTACTCGTAGGCCGCGTTCTCCGGATTGTCAAACGTTCCGCTGTCCAACCCCACGTAGCCGAACTCGGTGACCAGCAGTGGCCGGGCAGGGCCGGTGGGGTCCAGCTGCCGCACATGCTGCAGGCGATCTTCCAGCCAGGGGCGCAGCAGCCGCGTGTCGCGATGCTTGTACGTGTGGGACGAGAACCCCGCCAGCACGTCGAGCGTGCCCGGCACCGTCTGGTTCCACCACAGCGACCGGCCGCTGGCCTGCCCCGCGCAGTCGTCCGGTCCGAGCAAGCGGACGTCGCGGTCGAGGCCGCGCTCCTGCAGGCACTGAGCCAGCAGACGCGTCAGCCGGATGAACTCGTCCGGCGGAGTGGGGCGGCGGAAGTCGTTGTCCGGCTCGTTCATCAGACACACATACCGGACGTTGGTCAGCTGCCGGTCGTGCCGCAGATACGCGACGAAGTCGGCCAGGGAGTGCACCATGGCGTCCCGTGCACTGGGGACGGGCAGCCGGCTGTCACGATGCGTCCACCAGTGGGGATCGTCGGGGGGCAGCATCCATGCGCTGTAGGCGAACTGGTCGCCCCAGGGATGGATCAGCACGTCGCAGTCGAGGGACTGCAGAAAGGCGATCCAGTCGACGAGCATCTGCAGGCGGTCCGCATCGCGCGTCGGGCTGCCGCGCGCCGGTTGCCACCATTTGTAGTCGAACAGCAGCCGCATGATTCTGGGGCGCATCGCCGCGACGCGTTCGCGCACCAGCTGCTCGTCGGCCGCCGTG
>DAISIS010000053.1:0-17567 GCA_036821925.1 Pirellulaceae bacterium | reverse complement strand
CGATCGCATTCGCAGCTTCCCGCGGTTGAGAGTGATCGAGATCGTGCCGGCCGCCGGGCTGGGGCAGTTCAGTCTCACCCCGACCCAGACCTTGCCGGCCAACGCCTACGTGTCGCTCGAACAACTGCAGTCTGGCCTGGACCAGCCTGGCCGCGTCAACAGCATCCTGGTCGCCGCCAGGGCAGCGCCCGGCGCCGCCGCGGCCGCGCCCGATCTGGCATCTGCCCTGCGTCCCACACTCGACGATCTGGGGCTGACCCTCTCGCATGTACGGCTGCATCACCCGGACCTGCCGTCCGAGCAGGCAGAGCGGATCTACGACTACTTCAGCCTCAGCAGCCAGAGCATGATGCTGCCCCCCGCCGTGGAAGCGGCGGCGCACCGCGCGTTTGCCGGGTCCGGTGGCCAAAGCGTCCTCACCTATCTGGCTAATCGACTCGAATCGGTCGGTCAGCCGAAGGCCGGGCCGCTGCCCTACTCCACGATCACCGCCATCGACCTGTCGGACGATTTTCAGTTGCTGTCGGTGGACGGCCAGCACATCGCCACCCCGGGCCCGGACGAGATCGTGCTGACCGATTGGGCGGCCGACGACCTGGGTATGGCCCCCGGCGACCTGATTCGCCTGACGTACTTCGAGCCGGAAACGACGCACGGCGCTGCGGTCGAAGCCCATCAGCTGCTGAAGGTGCGGGCCATCACGCCGCTGACCCAACCGGCCGAGCCGTATCTGCCGTCGCGGCGGCTGCAGTTCACCGAGCGCCCGACAATTGCCAACGATCCGGCCCTGACACCCGTGGTGAAAGGCTTCACGGATCAGCAGTCGATTGACGATTGGGAGGTCCCGTTCGCGATCGACTACCGGCTGATTCGTTCGCAGGACGACGCGTACTGGGAGAACTACGCCACGACCCCCAAAGCCTATGTGTCGCTGGCCACCGGGCGCCGGCTGTGGGGGAGCCGGTTCGGCGCGGCCACGTCGTACCGGCTGCCGGCCCGGGCGGGGCTCACTCCGGACGCGATCGAGCGGCAGCTGCTGTCCCAGCTGGCGCATGACGGCGTCACGCTGGGATTCGATTTCCAGCCGATCAAGGCCCGCCAGCTGGCCGCCTCGTCCGGCAACACGCCCTTTGACATGCTGTTTCTGTCGTTGAGTTTCTTCATTATCGTGGCGGCGCTGTTGCTGGTCGCGTTGTTGTTCCGACTCGGGTTTGACCAGCGGGCGGCACAGGTCGGCCTGCTGCTGGCACTTGGCTGGTCGGTGCGGCGGGTGCGCCGCATGCTGGTGGCGGAGGGGCTGGCCGTGGCAGCCGCCGGCAGTGCGTTGGGTGTGCTGATCGGGTTGGGCTACGCCGGCTTGATACTGGCCGCGTTGCAGAGCAAGTCGTGGTGGCTGGGCGCGATCAGCGCGCCGTTCCTCACATTCCACTGGACCGCGCGCAGCCTGCTGATCGGCTACACGGCCGGTGTGCTGGCAACCGGTCTGACGATTTTCTGGAGCGTGTTCCAGACGCGCCGAGTTCCGGCGCGGCGTCTGCTCTCCGGCCAGGTCACGGTGGCGAGTCCGGGAACGGCGCGCCAGGGGCGTGCGCCGGTGTTCGCCGCCGCAGCGCTGGCGGTCGTCGCCGCCGTCCTGGCCGGCGCCGCGAGCTCTCTGGCCGGCCAGCAGCAGGCCGGCGCCTTTGTGGGAGCAGGAGCCGCCCTGCTCACGGCAATGCTGCTCGGCATCTGGCACGCGTTACGCTCGGGCAGCGGTCACCGGGCGGCGATCTCCGGCCGCTTCCCACTCCTCAAACTGGCCGCACGCAGCGCCGCGCGCAATCCGGGCCGCAGCACGCTGACCATCGGCTTGATCGCCACGGCCAGCTTCCTGATTGTGGCGATGAGCGCGTTTCAACTGCAGCCGACCGAGACCGGGACGGGTGGGTTTGAACTGGTGGCGGAGTCATCGCAGCCGATCTTCGAGGACCTCAACGCCGAGGCGGACTGGCAGGCCATGACCGGCCCGCCGACCGGCCAGGTGCCCGCAGTGCGGGTATACTCGTTCCGGGTGCGCCCCGGCGACGACGCGAGCTGCGGCAATCTGTACCGGTCGAATCAGCCGCGGATCCTCGGCGTCCCCCAGGACTTCGTCTCCGCATTCGACTCCTCCCGGCGCGCGGCCGGATTCCGCTTCTCGAAGTCCGCAGCGCACACAGCGCGGGAGCAGGCCAACCCCTGGCACGTGCTGAGTGACCGCCCCACTCCACCCGGCGAGCCCATCCCGGCGGTGATTGACCAGGAAACGGCGATCTACAGCCTGAAGCTGTATCGCGGGATCGGAGAACGCTTCACGTTCACCTACGACGGTCGCCCGGTTGAGTTCCGCGTCGCGGGGCTGCTTTCGTTGAGCATCCTGCACGGCAATCTGCTGATCTCCGAAGCTGATTTCCGCCAGTTGTTTCCGGCGATCAGCGGCCACCGGTACTTCCTGATCGACACGCAGAACCGGGCGCTGCGCGATACAGCGCAAGCGCTGGAGGATCGCTGGAGCGACGAGGGATGCGACGCGACGGAGAGCCGCAGCATCCTGGCCAGCCTGATGACGCTGCAGAACACATACCTGCGCACGTTCCAGAGCCTCGGTGCGCTGGGCCTGCTGCTGGGCACCTTCGGTCTGGCGGCCGTGCAGCTGCGGAGCGTCCTGGAGCGCCGGGGCGAGATGGGACTGCTGCGGGCCGCGGGCTTCCGCCGCCGGCGTCTCGCACAGCTGGTGCTGCTGGAAAACATCCTGCTGCTGCTGGCCGGGCTGGCCGCCGGAGTCGCAGCCGCGCTGCTGGCGGTCGTCCCGCACATGTTCGGCGGCGGCGCCGCAGTCCCCTTCCGAGGTCTGGGGGCCATGTTGCTAATTGTCCTGATTGTGGGCATCATTGCGGGTGCCTGGGCCGCACGCGCCACGCTGCGCGTCCCCGTGCTGGCCGCCCTGCGGGAGGAACGATGACCGATGATGCGCCAGTGCCCGGCGCCGTCCACCCGGGCACGCGCGTCCTCCGCTCCTGCCACCGGCCGCCTGCCGCCCGGCACCTGTTACCTGAAGCCAATTCCTGAAACCTGAACCTTGAGGCCATCGCGATGACCAGAACAGCGTTTGCTATCGCAGCGCATCCGGATGATATTGAGTTCATGATGTCGGGCACGTTCATGTTGTTGGGGGCCGCGGGATATGAGCTGCACTACATGAACATAGCCAATGGGGGGCTGGGGACGACGCAGTACGACACGGAGACGATTGTCGCGATGCGGCGGAGCGAGGCGATGGAGGCGGCGGCCAGTATCGGCGCGGTGTATCACGAGAGCATCTGCGCTGACCTGGACATCTTCTACGATCGCGCCTTGCTCGCACAAGTCGCGTCGGTGATGCGGGAGGTGGCGCCGGACATCGTGCTGACGCACAGCCCGGTGGACTACATGGAAGACCACGTGAATGCCGGCCGGCTGGCGGTGACGGCCGCCTTTGCGCGCGGCATGCCGAACTATCCGGTGACGCCGCCCCGCGCGGCGATCCAGAAGCCGGTCGCCGTGTATCATGCTCAGCCCTACTCGAACCGCGACCCACTCCGGCGCCCGGTGCTGCCAGACTTTTACGTCGACGTCACGGACCGGGAGGAGGACAAGGTCCGCATGCTGGCCCGGCACGTCAGTCAGAAGCGTTGGCTGGACGAGAGCCAGGGGATGGACTCGTACCTGCAGACGCTGCGAGATCAGGATGCGGCCGTGGGGCGTCTGTCGCAGCGTTTTCAATATGCGGAAGGCTGGCGGCGTCATCTGCACGTGGGGTTCTGCGCCGAGCAGTACGATCCCCTGCGCGAGGCGCTTGCCGAACGCATTGTCGAGGCATCTGCGTGAACGATTCATTGGTGGACGTGATTGCCCAGTTCCGGGAGTCGCTGAGCGACTGCAAACGGCTGTACATCCAGGCCGCTCGCGAGGCGCTGCGGGACCAGCCGGGGGCGGACGACACGGCGCGGCGCGAGCTGATCCGCCGCATGGTGGATCTGCACCAGGGGCTGCTGGTCAAGATCTACACCAGCGTCGCGCGGGCGGATCAGAAATGGAGTGAGGTGGAGCAGCAGCTGGCCTGCGAACTGGTCGATCATCTCTGGCAGCAGCGGCTGGCCGGGAAGGAACTGAAAGACATCGCCCAACGCATGTTCCGCGACGCCGGTCGCCTGGCATGGTACAGTCTGCTCCGCCCGTTCGACCGGATTGTGAAGATCCGCAACTTCGTGCCCGAGCTGGAGACGGTGGTGCTGCGAGTCGCGAACCTGGTCGCCAAGGCCGACGGCTGTGTGGCGGTCCGGGAGACGGACGCGATCCGCGCGATCCAGCAGGAGATCCAGGTCCACCTGTGCCGCATCCAGCTGGAAGAAACGCCGCCGGGCGAGTCCCCGCAAGGGGCGGAGGCCCCCGCTGAGATCGTACACCGCGAGCCCCCGCGGCTGGAGTCTCAGCACACGCAGCAACAGCAACACAAGCAGCGGCGACTGCCCGACGACGCTGTCGAGACGGACAGTGCCACGCTGAGCGACTCACTGCAACAGGCGCTGCACGACCTGGAGCAGCTTGTTGGCCTGGCGGGCGTGAAGCACGAGATCACAACGCTCACGAACTATCTGAATCTGCAGCAGCGCCGCCGGGAAGCCGGCTTGCCGGTGCACCAGCTGAGCCTGCACATGGTGTTCGGGGGAAATCCCGGCACCGGCAAGACGACTGTGGCGCGGATTGTGGGCCGGATCTTCAAGTCGCTCGGACTGCTGCGTCGCGGGCATCTGGTCGAGACCGATCGAGCGGGGATGGTGGCGGAATACGCGGGACAGACCGCCCCCAAGACCCAACGCAGAATCGACGAAGCGCTGGACGGCATTCTGTTTATCGACGAGGCGTACAGTCTGGTCGCGAGCGGACCGGAGGACGCGTACGGGCGGGAGGCGGTGCAGGCGCTTGTCAAACGCATGGAGGACGATCGCGAGCGGTTGGTCGTCATCATCGCCGGCTACCCGCAGCCTATCGGCCAGCTGCTGCAGAGCAACCCCGGCCTGAGTTCGCGGTTCAACACGCAGCTGCAGTTCGACGACTACCGGCCGGCGGAGCTGGCCCACATCTTCCAGCTCATGTGCGAAGCCAACCACTACGTGCTGCCCTGCCAGGCGCGCGCGAAACTGCTGCTGGGATTCCACTGGCTCTACGACGCGCGGGACGCGCATTTCGGTAATGGGCGTCTGGCCCGCAACACCTTCGAGAATTCGGTCCGCCGCCTGGCGAACCGCGTCGCGGCCGTGACCCCCGTGACTCGCGACCTGCTCACCGTCCTCACCGCCGACGACATTGACCTCGCCGGCGTCCCCGCGGAGGTCTGGAAACATCTGGCCGACCGCCGGCTGCGGTTCCGTGTACCGTGCCCGCAGTGCCAGCAGCAGGTGCATCTGCGCACAGACCAGCTGGGGCGCCACGTGGGCTGCCCGCATTGTCAGGCCCCGCTGCAGGCCGACTGGGGCGAGTGGGTGCGGCGTGAGCAGGCCGGAGGCAGCCGCTCGCAGGGATGAGATGCGATCCGCTGCGATGCGATGAGATGAGAAGAGAAGACTCGCCGGCGCGCAGTGGCCCGGCGGCCGGCCGCACTTCGCGCCCCGCCTCCCGCAACGCGGCTGATCTGCTACACTCGACGAATCAGCCACGGAGGGCAGCCACTGCCGCGGCAGGCCGGACGCCCTGGGGGGCCTGGCCTGGCGGGGATGCTGCCCGGTTTTTGCGTCCGAGCGTCATGCGAATTGCGGAAATCTACTGCTCGATCCAGGGTGAAGGGTTCCTGACCGGAACGGAGAGCGTGTTCGTGCGCACGGCGGGGTGCAATCTGCGCTGCTGGTTCTGCGACACACGCTATGCCTCGTGGCACCCGAAGGGTGAGGACCTGTCCGTGCACACCGTCCTGCGCCGGATCCTGGCCTACGACGCGGAGCATGTCGTCATCACCGGCGGCGAACCGATGCTGTACGCCGAGTTGATTCCGCTCTGCGCGGCACTCAATAAACGCGGCTACCACATCACGGTGGAGACCGCCGGCACCCTGTACCTGCCACTCCACTGTGACCTGATGTCCCTCAGCCCCAAGCTGTCCAATTCGGCGCCACGGGGCACCGCGCACGAGCGGTGGCAGCGGCGGCATGAGCGGGCGCGGCACGCGCCCGACGTCGTGCGCCGCCTGATCCGCGAACATGCCTACCAGGTCAAATTCGTCGTCGATGACCCGCACGATCTGGAGGAGATCGATCGGTACCTGGACGCGATGCCCGAAATCGAACGCGACTGGGTCATGCTCATGCCGCAAGGCACGGAGGTCGGGCGATTGAACCGGACGCGGAACTGGCTGGAACCCTACTGCCGGGAGCACGGCTTCCGGTTCTGTGCGCGCAAACACGTCGAGTGGTTCGGACTGGTGCGGGGTACCTGACGCAGAGGAGATGCGGCGATGAGTGCGGCCTTGCGGGACATGCTCGAGACGTTCGCCAACCAGTTCCCGCAGCGGGATTACACGATTGAGATCGTCTGTCCCGAATTCACGTCGGTCTGCCCGAAGACCGGCCAGCCTGATTTCGGCAGGCTGACGATCACGTACGTTCCCGACCAGCGGTGCGTGGAGCTCAAGAGCCTGAAGCTGTACCTGCAGCAGTACCGCAACGAGGGGATCTTTTACGAGCATGTCACGAACCGGATCCTGGACGACCTGGCGGCGGTGTTGCAGCCACGACAGCTCCAGCTGGTCGCGGCGTTCAGCCCCCGCGGCGGCATCACCACGACCGTGACGGCCCAGTACCAGCGCGCTCAGTAGCTCGTGTGGGCGGGCCCCTCCAGCCATTCTGAAAACAGCGCGCGGCACTCCGGCGTCAACACGCCGTCGACCAGCGCGACGGGACTGCGCCCCAGCCGGAGCAGTTCGCGGGCCGGCAGACGCAGCTCGTTGAACCCGGCCGCACAGGCGTCCTCGATCGTCGCGCCGTAGTACACGCGTGCGACCTGAGCCCAATGGAGGGCCGCCATACACATGGGGCACGGTTCACAGGTCGTGGCCACGATCGCACCGCGCAGATGCACGCTGCCAGCCGCCAGGCAGGCGGTGCGCAGCGCATTGATCTCCGCGTGAGCAGTGCTGTCCGGCGTGGCCAGCACGGTATTGTGGCGGCAGGCCAGCAGCTGGCCGTCCCGCGCAATAGCACATCCGAACGGACTCTGCCCCTCGCGGACCCCCTGCCGCGCCACCTCGATCGCCCGACGCATCAGCAACTCAGGGTCCACGCTTCGCTCCTCCTGCCACCCGCTCAGCGCACCTGCCTGGCGACCGCCCCGAACACGTCGTACATCGCGTCCAGGTACTCCTGCGCCTCGTCGACAGGCATGACCAGCGGCGGACTGACGCGCAGCACTTTGCTGGCCAACGGTCCGAGCAGGTGTACGGCACGCCCCCGGCCGTCTCCCAGGTAGCAGGCCTTGACGCACGCATTGGCCACATCGCGCCCCGTGTGCGCACCGACATCGCGGCACTCCACACCCCAGACGCACCCTTCGCCCCGGACATTGGCCACGATGCCGGTTTCCTTCAGCCGTTCCAATCCACGTTCGAGCGTCGCAGACAGGCGCTGACCCTGTGCCAGCACGTCGGTCGTCTCGAATTCGTCTAGCGTGGCGAGCACGGCCGCAGAGCCCAGCGGATGGGCGCTCCACGTGTCCGATCCGTGCCCGTAGTCCAGCGATCCGAGCACATCGGCCCGGCCCACCGCCGCGCTCACCGGAACGCCGTTGCCCAGCCCCTTGCCCAGGCACACGATGTCGGGCTCCACTCCGTAGTGCGTGTAGGCATACATCGGTCCCGTGCGCCCGAAATTCGCCTGGATCTCGTCGAGGATGAAGATGATGCCGTGCTGGCGACAGAACCGCTCCAGCAGCTGCAGGTACTCGGGCTGCGGGTGAAACGAGCCGCTGCCGCCCAGGTAGGGCTCGGTGATCAGGCAGCAGAAACGTCCGGCCAGCTCGTCCGCCAGACTCTGCAGTTCCCGTTCGTACGGGGCCAGATCGATCGGCTCGCGGCGGCGCCGCACGTCGCAGCATTCGTCGGTCGGAAAGGAAATGAAGCGGACGCGGGGATCGCGGTCCGGATCAGTCTCGGATCCGGTGACGGCGTTGGCCAGTCCCTTCTTGCCGTGGAACCCGCGGCGTGTGGCCAGGATCAGGTCGCGCCCGGGCGTGAAATGCAGGGAGGCCCACAGCGACTTCTGAATCGCCTCACTGCCGCTGGCCGCCCACAGCACCTGTTCCATCCGGCCGCCGCCCGGCTGAGCGCGCATGTTGGCCAGCAGGCGTTCGCAGCACTCGACCTCCAGCGCCGAGGCGGCGTTGTAGGAGGTGAGCGGCATCGCGGAGACGAAGGCGTCGGAGACGGCGTGCACGTCAGGAAGCTGCATGTAGCGCCAGACGCGTTGCCACCAGCGCACCGGATTGTGGCCCAGATTCGACACCAGCACACCCGACGTGAAATCGGCCAGCTTGCGCCCCTCGGGTGTCCAGACGTAACACCCCTGGCTCCTGGCCACAATCGCCAGCGAAGGCGTGTAAGTTCGCAGCCCTTTGGGCTCCACGCGGTTCAGACGACGGCGCAGTGCGTTCGATTGCGGCTCTCCGGCGTGTTCGATCAAGGGCGGGTGAGCATCCATTGTCCAGTCTCTTGAGCCTTCAATTTGCGGACGCTCGCGTCAGGGTGCGACCGCCCGAAGTGGAAAAGTCCTGCACGTGAAGATCGAAGATACCGTATCCGCGCCGGGCGTGCCAGCGTCGCGCACGCCCGGTGGCCGGAGCCCGGCGAGATTCCTGCCCCCTTGCGGCAGGCAACCGGCGCTTTGAGAATACGGCTGCAGCAAGGTCGTTTCCGCGGCCGGCACCCTTTCACCCCACTCAAGTCCCGGGAGCTTCCCATGCCTGACAAGCCACACGTCATCCTCAGCGGGTTCGCGGACGAAGCGGCCAACCAGAAGACGGCCGAACAGCAGTTCGCCGCCTTCGCCGCACTGGGGCTCCAGTACTACACGGTGCGGTTCGTGGATGCCGGCAGCGGAATCAAGAACGTGATGGACCTGAGCAAGTCGGAGGTCGGCCGGCTGCGACGCCTGCAGGGTGAATACGGCCTGAATGTGTCCTCGATCGGTTCGCCGATCGGCAAGGTCAAGCTGCTGGACGTCGACGACGGCACCAAGAACCGATTTGTGCCGTTCAAGCAATACCTGGCCAAGGACGTGGCCAACGTGTGCGAGCTGGCGCACGCCTTCGAGACCAAGCTGATTCGCGGCTTCTCGTTCTATCACCCCAAAGGGACGGACCCGCGTGAGCACCTGCCGCAGGTGGTCGACCAGCTGGGACAGATCGCGGAAACCTGCCATCGCAGCGATCTGACGCTCGGGCTGGAGGTCGAGGCCAACCTGGTGGGCCAGACCGGCGAGTTGCTGGCGGAGATCCACCGGCAGGTGAATCACCCGGCCATGGTGCTCATCTTCGACGCGGCCAACATCGTGGTGCAGGGCTTCTCGCCCGACGGCGTCTTCGACCAGTACCTGGCGATGAAGAAAGGGCTGGGCTGGATGCACATCAAGGACTACCGCCATCCGCGTCCCGCGCAACGCGTCACACATATCCATGAAGATACGCTCAAGCACTTCGTGCCCGCCGACCTCGGGAACAGCGGCCACGAAGCGATCTTGCGGGACTTCGCCGCAGCGCTTCCCAGCCTCGAGCGGCGACTGAAACGGCGCGGGATTCCGGGGGTGTTCCTCGACCTCGAGCCGCACGTCAAAGGGGGCGGACAGTTCGGCGGATTCAGCGGCCCGGACGGGTTCGGCGTGGCGCTGCGCGGCCTGTGCCGCACGCTGGACTACGTGGGGATCGACTACCACCTGCGGGATTTCGATGACATCCTGGTCGCCCGCGGGCTGTGAACCGCACGCGCGGCATCTCGCCGCTCCGGGCGCTCACCGGGCACGCCCCACCCGCTGCAGCAGCCGCTCCATGTAACGCTCAATGACGCCCGCGTCGTCTGCCTCCGCGTCGCAGCTGCCGTCCGGCGCTGCCCCCGGCTCGCCCGGCGGGGACGGTTCGGCCGGCACACCTGCGGGGGCTGGCACGAGCGGCGGCTGGGGGGCCGCATCGGCTGCCGGCGTCGGCACGGCCGCCGGCTCTGCCACCGGCTCTGAAGACGCCGGCTCTGACGCGCTGATCACCAGCGTGGCACACGCGTTTGGGGGCGCGTCGGCGGGTGGCCCGCTCGGCGGGTCCGCCGCCCGTCCCGCGTTGGAGTCCCGGCCGGTGGCAGCCGAGAGCGGAGTTCGGCCGGAGTCCTCGTCCGCAGACCGCTCGGCGCTGCCCGCCCCTCGCCGGTTCCGGCGCCGCTCGATTTCCTGGTGGATGGTCTGCCGCGCCTCTTCCAGCTGAGCCAGCAGGTGCTTACCCTCCTGCTGCATCGAGTGGATCAGCATCTCCGCCTCGCGCATCTCCTGCTTGTACTGCAGGTCCAGCTTCTGGGCCCTGCCGTTGGCCTCAGCCAGCTGGGCCTGCAACAGGGCATTCTCCCGCTCCACCGCCTCCACCCGTGCGAGCGACTGTTGCAGCGCTTCCCGAGGCTCCGGCGCCGCGGCGGCCGGGGCAATCGGCAGATCGGGACTGGGCTCCGCCGTCGGTTCCAGAACTTCCAGTTCGATAGGTCCGACGGCCAGGCGATCGTGGGGACCGATCCGCGCCAGGTCGAAGCCGCAGCCGTTCAGGCCGGTATCGGGCGACAGGCGACGCACGAACGTGCCTTCCCGGCCCCGCAGGATCAGGCAGTGAAATGAACGAAAGCCCGGCCCGCGCACACGCAGCGTGCAGGACGCGTCGGACCCGACCGTGCACTTTGGAGCGCGAATGCGGACCACCCGCCCATCGTGCTCCAAGCCACACACGCGGAGCGTCAGCAGACCGTCAGGATCCCCGAGCAGCGAGTGGCTGATGGCAGCCGATCCGTGTGCAGGTTCCATCGTGCGGCTCTTGGCACATGCCGTGCGTCCCGGACTCAGCCTGATCGGGCGCGCGTCAGGCGCGCCAATGACCGATCGCCGGTCCTCTGGAAGGGATGTAGCTCGCGGCCAGTACCCCGTCAAAATCGGGGGCTCGTAGCTGCCCGATGCAGGAGGACCAACCTGCAAATCCTGCCGGATTGTGAAAAACGGCTGCATCTCCTTGCCGGATTTGACGATTATCCGAAAGCAAACAACGGGCGTCGGACGGGCCAGACGCAGGCGTCGAGACCCTGCGCACAACGGCGTAAGTGTCCGCTGATGGAAAACGGCGTGCACTGCGTCGCCGAGCGCTCGGAACGGCAGCCAGTGACACGACGCACAAGTGCTTGAAGCGGCGTTGTTTAGTCACCCCCTGCCGGATCTCGATCGGCGCCGGGAAAAAACCTGCAGGGGAGCGGGCTATCGGCGAGGTGCATACTATAGTTTGGTTAACGCATCCAATATATCCCGACAACGAACCGTTGTGACACGGTCGTGCGTGGTCAGAAATCCGGAAAAGGCACAGTCAGAAAGAGGCACTTTGAGGAAGGCTCGGAGGCGCATGCCGCACGGCAGTGGTAGCCGGCGCTGTGTGCGGCCTGAGCGTGAGGGTATTGAATGATGGGACGTAAAGAGGCTATTCTCAAGTTACGGCAGGTGCTCGTCCGTCGCCGCGACGCGTTGCGCAAGGCACTGGCGGGCGACCTCAGCTCACTCAAGGAGCTCCGCCAGCAGACATCCGGCGATATGCTCGACGCAGCGCTGGATTCCGCTCAAGATGAGATCAGTTCGCAGCTGGCCGAAGTGGAGAGCCGCGAACTGGCCCAGATTGAGATGGCCCTGGAACGCATGCGCAACGGCACCTACGGCATCTGTGAGGTCACCGGTCGGCCCATCCCGCTGGCTCGACTCCAGGCGCTCCCCTACGCCACCATGTGCATCGAAGCGCAGCGTGAGGCGGAGAAGAGCGGTGCGGGCGGCCAGCGATCTGCTGACTGGGGAAGCCTGATCGATCCGCATGCGGGCGACAACGATGTGCTCCTGAACGATCTGGAAATGGATGTGTCGTGATCGTAACGGAGTCTCGACGGATGGTAGCTGCGCTGGCTCATAATCTGGCCCGGCACCGCGGGAGCCTGTGGATCGCAGGACTCCTGGTGGCGGCCCTCGCACAACCCGCGTTCGCTCAGTTCGCCCTCACTTCGCAGCTGACGAAAGAGGACCGCGACCGCATGTACAGCGAGGTGGCTCACGATGTGGCGACGCTGGAACGGCAGAGCAATGTGCTCAAAAAGGCCATCCAGCTCGCCCAGCCGACCGTCGTGCACATCGACGCGAAGAAACCGAATGACGGTTTCGGCCGCAAAACCGTGGAAGAAGCCGGCTCGGGAGTGATCGTCGAGTACAACGGCAAGAACTACGTGCTCACCAACCGGCACGTGATCAAGCACGCGACGCTCGACAACATCCACATCCGACTCGCGTCGGGCCAGGAGATCTTCCCCACTCGGGTGTGGTCCGACATGGAGACCGACGTGGCCGTCATGGCGATCGACGCGCCCAACGTGGTCCCCGCCCGAGTGGGGGACAGCAGCGCCGTCGAGATCGGCGACTTTGTGCTGGCCGTCGGCAGCCCCTTCGGGCTGACCCATTCCGTCACCTACGGGATCATCAGCGCCAAGGGGCGCCGGGACCTGCAGCTGGGTGTGGAAGGGGTCCGCTACCAGGACTTCTTCCAGACCGACGCCGCCATCAACCCGGGCAACAGCGGCGGCCCGCTGCTCAACCTGCGCGGCGAAGTGATTGGCATCAACACCGCCATCGCCTCCAGCTCGGGTGGCAACGAGGGCATCGGTTTCACCATCCCCGTCAATATCGCCTTCGTCGTCGCCAGACAGCTGATCGACCAGGGAAGCGTCGTGCGGGCCACGCTCGGCGTGCGACTCGACTCGCAGTACGATGACTCCTACGCACGGCAACTGGGACTGCCACGCCGGATCGGAGCGCGCGTGAACCGCATCGACCCGGACACCGCCGCCGAGTCGGTGGGTATCCAGATCGGCGATATCATCCTCGCCTTCGACGGTGTCCGTATCGAAGACGACGATCACCTGGTGAACCAAGTGAAGCTCACCCCCGTGGACAAGGAAGTCTCGCTCGTCGTCCTGCGCGACGGCAAGACACTCGAACTCCATACGCGGGTCGGCGCGCCCCGAAGCGAATGATCGGCGGACGGCCGATCCAGCCGGCCGCTGGCCCCGAACCAGATGCTTCACTCGCCAGCAGCAGCGCTGCCCGCCAGCGACAGGGAGTTGACCATGCAGTCGATGACCTTCTCCGGATCGGCCCGCCGCGCGACGTCCATGTTCGCGCGCCACTGCGGGCTGTGACGCCGGTCGAACACCGTCAGGCCCAGGGTCAGCTCCCCGCGCGTCTCCACGTCCCCCGACATCTCGGTGCATTCGAATAACGCCGGCTCGAGCACCGAAACCAGCGTCACTACATCGTGCAGCAGGATGCTCTCCTGCCCCAATCGCTGGTGATAGGCGCGATAGGTGAACGGCAGAATGCGCCGCAGAAACCCGCCCACCCGCGTCGTCTCCGGGGGCAGCCTGTCCAGAAAATCCAGCGTCAAACGGACCGTTCGCGTGACGTCCAGCGGCACCAGCGTCTTGGTCACCGGTGAGCGAAATACCGTCCGCGCACTGTTGGCATCAAAAAACATGTTGAACTCGGCAACCGCCGTCACGTTGCCCACCCCATCGACGCAACCGCCCGATATCACCAGACGGTCCACCAACACCGGCAACTCCGGATCACGCTGAAACGCGCGGGCAATGTTGGTCAACGGACCCAGACAGACCAGCGTCACGCCGTGCGGGTCCGCCCGCACCGCATCGCAAATCACCTTCTCCGAGGGATGCTGGTGATGAAGACGCGAGACCACAAACCCCTGATTGCCCAGCCCATCATCGCCGTGCATCAGCCGATTGTCCGTCCCCGCACAGCCTTCCGCAAACGTCGCCGCACCCAGTCGCGGAAACCGCGGCGGATCCAGCCGCTCAATGATCGCCTGCACGTTGCGGCTCGCCTGCTCCGCAGGCACATTGCCGGCCGTCGCCGTCACCGCTACCAGGTCGATCCGCGGATCAAACAGCGCCATGGAGATGGCAACTGCGTCGTCAATCCCCGGATCGCAGTCGATGATCACCTTCCTGGCCATAGAAATGCTCGCTGCAAGACGCTAGCTGATACCACCCTTCAGAATGGCACGTTACGGCGATTGTACTGCCCGGTATCCTGGCGAACAAGAGCTGAAGGAAGGACTTCGCATGGCGGCATGCGGGTGTGCTCGCGTGCTGAGTGGCTCCGGGGGCGTCCGTGGCTCAGCCGGGCGGGGTCGACGATTCTGGGTGAGCGGCCGGAATATCGGGCGCGACACGCGTCAGTCTATAATCGGCGTTGGAGGCCGCATCTCCATCTGTATCTGCATCTGCATCTACAACATTGCCGGGAGCCTGCTGCGTGATCCGTGAAACAATCGAACAAGTCGCTGCGGGCCAGAGTCTGCCGATGGACCAGATGACTGCGGTGATGGACATGGTAATGCGGGGCGAGTGCACAGAGGAGGAGGTGGAGCGTCTGCTGACGGCCCTGCACACGAAGGGGGAGAGTATCGAAGAGCTGGCCGGGGCGGCGGCGTCTTTGCGCCGGCACATGCGGCCCATTCGATCGCGTCACGAAGTGTTGATCGACACCTGTGGCACGGGCGGCGACCATTCGCGGACGTTCAACATCAGCACTGCGGCGGCGCTGGTGACGGCGGCGGCCGGCGTGCCGGTGGCGAAGCACGGCAATCGGGGCATCACCAGCCGCTCCGGATCGGCTGATGTGCTAGCGGCCCTGGGCGTGAACGTCGAAGCCGATCTGGACACCGTCCAGCGGTGTCTCGACGAGTTGGGGATCTGTTTCTGTTTTGCCCCGCTGATGCATCCGTCGATGAAGAACGTGGCGAACGTGCGGCGCAGGCTGACGACGCCGACGATCTTCAACTGGCTGGGACCGCTGTGCAATCCGGCGTCTGCGCCGTTCCAGCTGCTGGGGGTGGGACGGCCCAGTCTGCGCACATCGCTGGCAGCCGCTCTGCAGCTGCTCGGCACGCGCCGAGCGGCTGTGATCAACGGCGCGGACGGGCTCGACGAGGTCACGCTCAACGGCTCCACCCACGCGTTGCTGGTGGAGCGGCAGGCCGTGGAGGGGGTGACCTGGACCCCGCGCGATTTTGGGCTGCAGGAGACAACGCTCGAGTCCCTGCTGGTGGACGGTCCGCTGCAGAGCGCCGGGATCATACGCGAGATTCTGGCCGGCGCGCGGAGCCCGGCGCGGGATATCGTCGTGATGAACTCCGCCGCGGCCATGTGGGTGGCCGGTCATGTACCCACCCTGCGTGCCGGGTCGGAGGCGGCCAGTCGTGCCATCGACGGCGGCGCCGCCCGGCAGCTGTTGGCCGACCTTGCCGCACTCAGTCGGGGGTAAGGCCACGCGGAGGCAGGCGACCGGCGACCTGGTCTTCTACCTGGCGAGGGACGTGCGGCGTGGTGGTGTACGCCTGGCCGCCAGCCACTACAGCTGATCCGGCCCGTCGGTGCCTCCCGTTGCCCGCCCTTTCCTCAGCCCCCAAATCGAGCTGCTGCAATGGTCCAGCCTTCACCAAACCGGGCATTGCTGGTAACCTTATGGTTCTAGACCAAGTCCGCCGTCGAGAACACTATTCGGAGCGAAACTCATGGCCAAACCCCAACACAAGATCAAGAAAGCCAACCACGGCCGTCGGCCGGCCAACGCCCAGGCCAAGCGCGCCAAGCGTCGGAAGATCCGCACCTAGTGCCAGCCTCATGCTGGCTCAGAGCTTTGCGCCGGGTCGGGCGGCCCAGGGTCCGGCCGTGACCGGCGCCGGGCACTTGCCGGGGCACTCGCTGTTCAGTTCGCCGTGCAGCCTATCGAGGGGGTCACTGTGTCGTCCAAGAACTTGCTCTACGATATTTCCAAGATCGACTTCAATCACGTCGTGGCCGACATCGAGGAGATTCGGCGCTACAATCCGCAACGTTTTGAAATGGAGCAGATCACGGCGATTGTGTACGAGAGTCTCGAGGAGGCGGTGTGCGTTGGCTACAAGGACGTGACGCCTCACGAGTTCTGGGTGCGCGGCCACATGCCGAATATGCCGCTGATGCCCGGCGTGGTCATGGTGGAAGCCGCTGCGCAGATCAGCGCCTATTTCGCGCACAAGTACGATTGCCTGGGCGTGAGCATGATCGGGTTCGGCGGGCTCGAGGACGTGCGGTTCCGGGATCCGGTCATCCCCGGTGACCGGCTGGTCCTGATCAGCCGGCTGCTCAAGGCGCGCAAAGGCCGGATGATCATCTCCCAGTTTCAGGGGGTGGTGGGCGAGCGGATCGTGGTGGAAGGAACCATCAAGGGTATTCCGATCCCCGTGGAAATGCTCTCCCCGGATTCCAACAGCCAGTAGCATGGGCCGTCGCGCGCTTCCCAGAATCGATCCGGGTCTCGACTTGACCGGCTGGCTGATCGCGGAAGAGAGTCTGCCGACTCCCGTGAGCGGCCAGGCGCTCTTTGGACGTTCCGCCCCACTGCAGATTGAAGTGGGCTCCGGCAAGGGGCTGTTCCTGACGCACGCGACGGCGGCCATGCCGGCCCACGACTTCCTGGGCATCGAGATTGCCGCCAAGTACGCCCGGTTCGCTGCCGCACGCCTGGCTCGCCGCGCGGGCACCAACGGCAAGGTGATCCACGGCGATGGCGTCCGGATCTTCCACGATCGGCTGGCCGACAATTCGCTCGAGGCGGTGCACGTGTACTTTCCCGACCCGTGGTGGAAGCGGCGCCATCGCAAGCGGCGTGTGATGCAGGCGGCGTTTCTGCGGGACGTCCAGCGCGTGCTGCGGGTCGGCGGCGAACTGCACTTCTGGACCGATGTGGCCGAGTACTACGAAACAACGCTGGCGTTGATCCGGCAGACCACGCGGCTGGCCGGACCTATCGTCCCGGCCGAGCGGCCGAGCGAACATGACCTGGACTACCAGACCCACTTCGAACGCCGCATGCGGCTGCACGATCTGCCGGTGTACCGCTCGGTATTCTGCAAAGAGGCCGCTGGGGTCCAGCCCCAGCCCCGGGCCTGATACCCGGTGCCCTGCCGCGACACACGGTGCTTCGCCGAGCGTCGATCACCGATCGCGGCGGGTCGGGCAGCGGTAAGCTCACTGGCTGCCGGCTGACGACTCTTCGTAAGTGCGCACGTCACTCTCCTGGTGCTTGCGGGCGTTTTCGAGCGCCACCTGGTAGAGCTGCTGGCCGCAGGGGGTGGGATATTCGCCCGTGATGCAGGCTTGGCAGCGCGTATCGGGCGGGCAGCCGATGGCCGCAGCCCCCGCG
>DAISIS010000052.1:0-17592 GCA_036821925.1 Pirellulaceae bacterium | reverse complement strand
TGGTACAGGAATCCCGCCGGCCGCTACGACGAACACCCTTGGGGCCGGCATGTGCTGGGAGCGATTCCCGGCGAGAATGAGGCCATCGCGTTGCACGACTTTGATGGTGACGGCCAGCCGGAGATCTACGTCAGCTGCTGGGACAAGACCAAACCACTGGTCATCCTCCGGCTGGTCAAGGACGCGCAGGGTCAGCCGGCGGTGCACCAGGTGGTGATCGGGCCGTGCGGCGGGCACGGCTACGCATTTGCAGATGTCAACGGTGACGGACGGGAAGACATCCAGTGCGAAAGCGGCTGGTATGAGCGGCCGCGCGGCGACGTCTTCACGCAACCGTGGACGCTGCATCCAGAAACCGCGCTGCCGCATCCGTCCGTCCCGTGCATCCTGGCCAAGCTGACCGACAGCGGCCGCACCGACCTGATCTGGGGCCGGGCGCACGACTACGGAATCTACTGGTGGGAACAGGGATCGCCGCAGCCTGATGGCACGACCACCTGGACCGAACACCTCGTTGACAACTCGTGGTCGCAACCGCACACGATGGCCTGGGCCGACGTCGACGGGGACGGCCAGGCTGAATTGATCACCGGCAAACGCGTGCGAGCGCATGGACTCGAGGGCGATCCAGGCTCCACGGAGCCCGAGTGCCTTTACTACTACAAATGGGACCCGGACGCCCGCCACTTCACCCGCTGCACCATTGCCGGCCCCGGCGAGGGGGTCGGCGTCGGTTGCCAGATTTGCGTGGCCGATCTGAACGAAGACCGGCGGCCAGACATTACGGTGGCCGGTAAGACCGGCACCTGGATTCTCTGGAACGAAGGCCCGCCGGCGCGGTGAGTCGGTGTGGTGGTGACAGGCCTGTGACACTCGGTGCGGAGCGGGCCCGGCCCCACGCGCCGACCCACTGCTGCGATCGGCCGCACCGGGGGTTGCGCGGCCCCGGGACAAGTCACCGAATCTGGTTGGGATCGATCGGCTGCCTGTCGTTCGCGTGGAACAGCAGCCACAGGAATTTGGGATCGATGGTGTTGCTCAGCACACGCACGCTCCCGTCGCAGAAGGCCGCTTCGAACTTCTGCCGGGAGTCGCTGATCAGCCCCGTGAGAGGTGCCGCTTCGGTCACGGCGAGATCTGCGGGCTTCGTCCAGGCGACTGCCCGGTCAGGCACGACGTTCAGGACCATGATGGTGTTGCATGTTCCGTCGCGGATGTCCTTCAGCCCGAGCGTCTCTTTGCCGCCGAAGACGGTACCTTCGCCGGTCGGGACGAGGTAGGTCGTCATGCCGGGCTGGAGTGATGCGGCGGGGTCGGCGAACACCGGGGGCATCAGCGCGATGAGCTTCTGGTTATGTTCACTGTCCCACGGTTCGTCCAGCTGGAACTGCCTGTAGAGGGCGTCCTGATCCAGGAAGGGCAAGATGTGCACACGCCAACTCAGCAGCGGCTTCCCCGCGGCATCGCAGCTGGCGGCCGGAGGGAATCCCTTATTCTGGTCGTAGTACACGTGCATCGCCAGACCGATCTGTTTGAGATTATTGAGGGACGTGACGCGCAGGGCATCCGCCCGGGCCACGGCGATCGCTGCCGCCACCGGTTTGGACAGGGCCTGCAGGGTCGCTGCATCCTCAGTTACCGCCAGGCTGACCTGTGCGCCGGCGACGGTGGGCGCGATGAGCTTGCGCAGGGCACCGGCTTCCGGCACCGCCTGTTGCACGAACGGCAGCTGAACCAAGGCATCGAGCGACGTGTCCAGCATGCGGGCGAAGGCTTCCGCCGCTGCCGCATCACGGGACTGAATGACCAGCCGGGCCTGGATGTGCGGAGCGGCCGTCACCGTCAGCATGCCCCACTGCACGCCGTCGCTCAACGCCGGGCCAGTCACCTGCTGCCACGGGGGCGGGAACTGGGGCAGGGTTTCCTTGAGCACGCGATGCTGATCCGCGCTAGGCACCAGCAACAGCTGAATCGGTGCGGAGGCTGCGGCGGCGGCATCTGCGGCCGCCAACAACTCGGGCCGCGCGGCCGTCTGCAGATTGGCGAGCCGCTCGAGCGCGCGTGGCGATCCGACCAGAAACACGCGATCCCCAGCCCGCCGGACCGACCACGCGTGGCCCTGCGGGTCGTTCAGCTCACTCAGCAATGGCTCCAGAGTGCCGGCCTTCTGCGGATCGCTGGCTGTCACCACGAAGAACGGGAATTGCTGCGGGATGTCCGCCGCACTGGCGATCACAAACAGATCCTGTCCGCCGACCTCCAGGAATCGGTCGCGCAGCCGTATCGCGCCGTCCACTGCCGAGGCGACGCTTTGTGGCACGACGCTGGGATCGCCCGTGATCTGCGCCAGCAGTTGCGGCAGCCGCGACCTGAGATCGTGCAGTGGCAGTTGCTGGACGTCCAGCCGGCCGATCAGGAACGTCTGGCCGTCGACGTAGGGCAGGATCACATCGAACGGGGAATCTGCCGCGCGGGCAACGGCACAGATGATGAGCAGTCCGGAGAGCAGCCCGGTGACGAGACAGTTTCGGATGAGACAGCGCATACGTATGTACCTTGTCGTTAGGAGGGTGTTTGGGTTCTGCGATGGCACAGCCAGTGGCGCTCCGATGTGAAGATCTGCTGTCGTGAAAACCAGTCTGTCCTTCACCGGCCGCTGGGCTGCCGGAATCGCAACTCGTAGCGCTTGCCGTCCTGCTGCGGCGACTGGCCCTCGGGCGGCGGCAGCGTCAGAACGGCGGCGCCGTCCTGCAGCCGATAGTCGATGAACGTGCCGGTCGCGGGGTCCCACGGGGCAGGGCACTGCTGCAGTTGCTCGAGCGACTGCGGGAACTGGCCGTCGTGGCTGGCGGCGAACATCCGCAGCGCTTCGATGGTCTGCAGGGCGGCAATCTCCCGCTGCATTCGCACCGGAGCGAAGACGGCCGCGTCGATGGCGGGCAGCAGCAGGTTCGCCACCGGCAAGACCGTCGGCAGTTGGCCTGGCGTGCCCAGGAGACCTCGGCGCTGCAGGTCCGCTGACGTGGCCCGCATCTGGCGATACGATTGCCAGTACGGGAGCCGCGTCCATTTCATCAGCTCCTGATATGTTGTCCGGTAGGCGTGGGCCGATTGAATGGCGACCACCTGTGCGACGGGCATCGCTTCGACCTGCGCCGCGTCCATGCCGCTGCCGATCAGCTCCTGCTTCGCAGCGGAATAGCCGACCAGGAGCAGTCCGGTGGCCATGGTCTGGGGCCACAGGTGCGATGATTCGTTGCCCGAATCCGCCAGTTGCGCAAGTTGTTGGATCGACTGGCCCAGAATCTGCCGCCACTCCTCGGCCGTGTGCGTCGCATGCTCCGGATCCTCGAGAAACGGGAAGATCTGCACCGGCAAGTGCGTCTCCTGCTGCAGCGCCAGACGGACGTCGACCAGGGGGTCCGGCAAGCCGGCCAGCGCCCAGTACAGGTTGGGCCCGCCCGCCTCAATCCAATCCAGCACGGACGCGTTCATCTGCCGGGCAATGGCGATCCCCACCAGGGCGCTGATGAGGATGGGGGTCCGAGCCACGTTCTCGCCGAGCCGGTACCCGGCGGTGATGGTCCGCAAGGCATCCTCGAACCGGCCGTCGGCGATCTCCACGCGGGACTGGAGACGCAAGGCCCGGGCGATCGTCCGCGCCTCCTGCAATTCCGGCAGCAGGTAGGAAACGGTCTCCAACCCCTTCAACTCCCGTGGGCGGTAACTCCAGTCGCAATCCTCGCGGCAGGTCGCGGTGTGTACTTCGTCCAACGCATTGCGGTACGCCTCGAGCCACTGGCGGGCTTCGTCCCGGGGAAATTCCGCCAGCGGCACCTCCAGCCACTGGCTCCGTTGTTCGTCAAACTGGTGTTGCTCGTCGCGCGGCAGCAGCACGATCGCGCGGTAGTAGCTGGTCGCGGCGTTGCCCGGCGTGAGCCCGCCGTAGCTGGGGATCAACTGGTGCGTCAGGGGCGGAGCGGGCTCCGCCTGCGGGACCGACGAAAGGGGGACAACAGGCATTGCGTCGGCACCGCCCTGGGGAGAGGTGGCCGTTTCCGGGGCACCAGCAGGATATCCAGTGTTGCAGAAGGCGCAGACCGCCAACAGTATCACGACGCGCGTCACAGGGAGATTGTGCACCATGATCAGGAACCTCGTATGTTCAACAGGCGGGTCCAGTCCAACGGGAGACGTGAATCGAACGGTCGCAGCGGCTCCCGCGCGCCCTGGTCCCCGACCAGGGTGCGCCAGTCTCCCGAACGCGGCGCCGGGATCGGCGCATGTGGCGAAACAGCCGGAGCGGTGTCCCAACAATCGTTCAGTGCCAGGGCGCGCGAACGCAGATAGCCGAACGAGCTCGGCGCGTGCACGTCTGCCCAGGCTGTCTCGGCCTGGTCCCCGGTCGGGCTTGCCGGCAGCGCGTGCCCAGCGCCCGCAGCGCTGTCTGTGGCGAGCATGGCAGACGGCGGGACGCGGGCATCGTCCGTCGCGGCGCCCACCGGCACGTACACGATTCGTGGCGGTTCCGGGAGCGCCAACAGCGTGCCCAGCGCCAGGGACACGAGCGCGAAGACGGCGGTGGTCGCAGGCCAGACGCGCCGCCAGGGGGATGAGTGGCTGGCGGCGGCCTGCCCGGCCCGGAACATGGTCTGTGCCACGTCCAGCCGCGCTGGAGCCGGCACGAGCTCCCTGAGCGCACGTTCCAGGGCGCTCACATCGTCGCTGATGTGGAATTGCGGTTCCATGAGACTCCCAACCTTTCCCGCAGCCTGGCGAGACCGGCCTGGTAGAGCCGGTGTGCTGTACTTGTGGATACGTCCATCACCTGCGCGATCTGCTCAAACGACAGGCCGCCCCAGATCCGCGCGATGATCACCTCCCGCCACTCGAACTCGATCGCGCGCAGCGCCGCCGTCACCTCCTGCAACTCCTCGGCCGACCACTGCGAGGCCGTAAACCACTCCGGCCGCTGGGCCGCCACGTGCGATTCACGCCGCCGCCGGCGCTCCTGGGACCGCCGCAGGCTGATCGCGCGATTCCGCACCACGCGATAGAGCCACGCCACCGGCTGGTCGGGGACAGGGTTCTGGCCAGCGAGCTTCACAAACGCCTCCTGCACACAGTCCTCCGGCATGGTTGTCCACTGTGCGGCATACAGCTCCAGCGCAGCCCCGTGCTCGCAGATCAATTGCTCAAGCACTATCGGGTCAATCGATTCGCGCATGGACCACCACATCCTGGCCGGGATCAGATGGGACAACCGCTGCATCCACTATTATGACGCCAGGGTCCGGCCGATTTCCCGCCGGTCCGGCGTTTTTGGCGTGGCCGGGCCACCCGCGCCTCAGCGCGCGCTCGAAACGCCGGCGCGGCGCAGTCGGGCGCGTCGTGCCGGGCCGGCGGCCCAGGCTGGTACAGGTCACACCAGCCCCCAGCGTTTGCGGAGGAACCACTCCAGAGTCAGCAGTCCCGCGAAGACGCCCAGAACCGACCAGGCATCCCACGTGGTGTCGGCCAGCTGCCACCGGGTCAGCACTTCTTCGACGAGCTCCGGCGGGTTCTGCTTGATCTCGTCCAGCAGTGCGACGAGCTGTTCCGGTGCCACCGCCCGCCCGCCGGCATCGCGCGTCAGGTCGGCCAGGTGGGCCATCTGATCGGGGTCTGCCGCCGGGTTGGCGAATTCCACATCCTGGTCCAGGACCTCGAAATGGGCTGTGGCTGTGCCCAGCGACTGGCCGGCGCTGTCCACGGCAGTGACATCAATCTGGTAGTCTCCCGTGCGGGTGAGCCGGTCGATGGTGCCGGCGTAGTCAGCCGCCTGACGCGACAGACGCAGAGGTGTTGTCGAACCGTCGGATCCCCGCAGCGAGGCGGTCAATACTGCGTCGGCAATCACGTCCCCCATGGCGGTGCGCGCACCGGCCGTGAAGGCGACGCGGCTGCCGGCCGAGAAGCGGCGTTGTGGCAGATCGACCCACACGTCGTGGCGTGTGAGATCGTCGCGTCGCGCCAACCACAACACGATCTGCCGCCAGAAGCGGCGGTGCACCGCGCTCTGACCCTGCCGCCACCATTGCCATGTCGAATCGCCCGCGAAGGCCAGCACGCGACCGCCACCGAATTCGCCGGCCACCAGCAGCGGCACGCCGTCCGGGCTCTGGGCCAGCAGCTGAACGCCCGGCACGTCCTTGACCCCCGCCCAGCGATTGGCGCCTTTGAGCGGTTTGAGCCCGCGCCAGGCCTGTTCGTTCTCAGCCGGGGCGGCCAGCATCGTCACGGGGTGGTCGCGCGCGGGCAGCATGACGAGCGGTCCGGGAACGTGCCAGCGCGCGACATCCGGCTGCCCGAAGTCCTGCCGCGCGAACCGGTCCATGTCGACCGGCAGCACGTCGGCCAGCGGGGTGTTCCGGTACCCGCCGGGGTCGAAGCTGTGATAGCCCCCCAGCGCGATCAGACCCTTGCCGCGGTCCACCTCGGCGGCCAGCTGCTGGAGGTTCTCGTCGCCCAGCGCCAGGCTGTCACAGTCGCCCAGGATGTAGGCGTCGAAATTGCCCTCGGCGAACGTGTCCCCCAGCGGCACAGGCCACGACTCGCGCAACCGGCTGGGGAACCACTGGAAATCCAGGTCGATGTCCGGCGAGGCGTCGAGGGCCCAGCGGATGAACTTCTGTTCCTGACGCGGCTCACCTTCCAGATAGAGCACGCGGAGCCCGCCTTCCAGCACCGTGAGAAAGGCAGACAACTGGTTGTTCTTCGTCACCAGCTCACCCGGCTGCTCCGCGGCCTTGAGTATCAGCCGGTACTGGCCGGGCCGTGGGGGGACGTACGAGAGATTCACGTCGAGCTGCTGGTTGTCCTGGCTGGCCTGCACACGCGCCTGGCCGACATCCTGCTGGGTGCCGGCGTCATCTTCGACGGTCAGGGTGACGGGGATCTCCTGGTTGGTATAACCGCGCACGCGGATCAGCCCCCGCACCGGCAGCTCGTTCTTGACGAACACGGTGTACTGTTCCGGGAGATTCTCCACGGCGACATCACGCGATTGGGTGCCATCGCCGGCGGGTCCGTAGGACACGGTGTAGAGCGGGTAGCCCCGGTTCCCCAGTTCCCGCGCCGCATCGTAGATCTCCACTTCCGGCTGGAAGGCCGTCTGCGTCCCATCACCCAGGAGGATGACCCCCACCAGCCGCTTGCCCAGTTCCTGCTCGACCGCCTGGTGCAGGCTGGTGCCGATGTCGGTCTGCTCTCCCTCCGCTGCGGCGGGCAGCTGGAGTCTTTGGTCCTGCCACACCTGCGCGCGAAGTCCGGCGTCGTAGGCATACACCTTGACCTCCAGGTCGCGGTTCAGATCTGCCAGCAGCGGCTGGATCTGGGTCAGCGTGGTGCGCTGCGCCTCCCAACGCGAGATGCCGCCCGAGGCGTTGGGCAGCTGCATGCTGCGCGTTTGATCGAACAGCACCAGCAGCGCGGCGGATTGGGATTTGGACTGCGTGCTGACGTGTGTCGGGCGCAGCATGAGCAGGATCACGAGCAGCGTCAGCAGGCACCGCAGGGCCAGCAGCGTGCGCCGCTGCGCGGCCGGCAGCTGGCGATACGACGGCCTCACCCACAGCGCAAGGACCAGCCCCAGGGCGAGCACCGCGACCGCCCAGTAGCTGTTGAGGATGGGTTGGAAAGACCAGTTCATCATGATGCGCCGGTGTCCGTGTCGCGATAGAATCGGTTGGCCAGCAGCTGCTCCAGGACCAGAGTCGCGGTGACCAGCACGACCAGAAACGGGAAGAACTCCCGCCCCTCGCGCTGGCGACCCTGCTCGCGCACCAGCTGTTCCTGATCGACCGCCAGTTGATACCGGTCGGCCCCCAACACGGCGTCCAGTTGCTCCCGCGTCGTCCGCTCGAGCCGACTGGCGCTGGCCGGCAGATTGACCGCGAATCCGCGCGTCACCGGCCCGTCCCGCTCCCCCTTGAGGCGATAGACTCCGGGTGCCTCGGCCGTGCTGATCGTCACCTTGTCGTCGCGCGTCTGAACGGGCTGCGTTTCCCCGCCGGGTGTGAACAGCAGGTAGCGGCTGGGGTCCTGGTCCGGCTGGTTCACCAGGACAATGTCCTGTCCGGCCGTATAGTTGTACCGCCCGGCGTCGTGCTGGGTCAGGTACCGCATGATCTCGTTGACCAGGATGAAGCGCGGCCAGTCGCCCGGGCCAGCCAGTTCGTTCCAGGCCTGTCGCCCGGCAGGACGCTCGCGTTCGGTGATGGGGGTGGTCATGGTCAGCACCGTGCCGTGTCCCACGCGGCGTTCGAGGAGGGCCGGGTGCTGATTGCCGAACCGCAGGACGACCACGGCATCGTTGGCCAGGTCCGGCAGGCTCCAATAGCGGAAGACGGGGAAGTCTCCCCACGGCACCGAAGTGGCGATGGAACGCAGCGGCCGCAGAATCGGGTGCTCGTAGCTGTGAGGCGCCAGAAACTCGTCGCGCCCCGCCACACGGTACGGGCGCCCCAATCTGCCGGGCAGCAGTTCCTGGGCGTCCGCCGAGTTGAAGGCACCCGCATCGCCGGCGTGATGGCCGAGGAACAGGGCGAGCTGGCCGCCGTCGCGCACGTACGTGCTCAGCTGTCCCCAATTGCTGCCGCTCAGCGGCGGCGGGTCCAGGATGGCCACCGCCGCATACTCGGCCAGATCGTGGTTGACCAGCTCCTCGGGAGTGATGGTCTTGCAGACGTACGTCGCGCGGTTCTCCAAACGGTACTGATACGGCGCGATCGCCTCGACCAGCGCCGACGTATCGACGTCGCTGGGGGCCACGACGAGCACGAACCACGGATCGCAGACCGTGACGGTCAGATACCGCCGATCATCGATTGGCAGGGCATCCTGCCCCACCAGGCGCAGTTCGGCGTGCCGCGTCCCCTTGGTCAGGCCGCGCACCGAGAACTCGACCGTCTCCGAGTCGTTTCCACTCAGCGCGACTTCGTGGCGGTTCAGTACGCGCGCGGTGGGGAGCACCACTTCACGTTCGCGCAGAATCGGGAGAGTAGGGTCGTAGTCTTCCACCCACAGCTCCACCGCCGTCTCCTCCGCTTCGCCCGCCGCCGCGGTGTGGCCCGTCATCGACACCGTCGTGCGGATCACCAGATCGCTGTTCTCCGGCATGGTCTCGGCCGACAGCTGCACGGCCCCGAGCGCGACGTTCCGGGGCTGCTCGACGCCCACGTCAATCAAAAACAAGGCGACCTCGGCCGCCTGTGCGAACTGGGCCTGCAGCCGCGCGGTGTCGTCCAGCTCCCACGCCGCCGCCGTCAGATCGGTGTAGACGTAGATTTCCTTGCGTTTGAGACTGTTCGGACCGAGCAGCTGCAGCGCGGTGGTCAGCAACTGGTCAAGTGACCGAGGCGCGCCGGTAGGCCGTACCCGCTCAATGGTCTTGCGGGCAGCAGCCAGGTCGAGGGAAAACACCGGGGCAATCGCGCGGGAGTCCAGGACGGCAATCTGGCTGTCAGGAGGCAGCTGCCGGACGACCGAGTCAGCAATCGTCTGCGCCTGCTCCAGCCGTGTACGATTCTCGTGGCGGTACTGCATGCGGGGGGACGAATCGAACACCATGACAGCCGCCACCGGCGTCTGACGATCGCCGATCAGCGACGCATCGCTCTGCCGCAGGGTGCCGATGAGCATGGTGAGCAGCCCCGCGCACGCGGCGGCGCCGACGACGCCCAGACTGGTCAGGAGCAGACGCCCCTGTCGCGTCAGGATGCCGGCCAGCAGCAGGACGCCGATCAGCAGCACGAGCAGCGCCAGCGCCGCGATGATGATCCAGTTGCCGAACAGGTTGGAACTCACGCTCGGGCGTGCCAGCGCCAGCGCGGCCAGGGCCACGGCGAGGCAGCGGAGCAGCAGGAGCAGCCAGTGCCGCAGCCGCAGCGTCCGGCGATTGGACTCCTGCCGCCGCTGGACGAAACGCACGGCCGGGAACACCAGCCGTTTGGGCTGCTGGCGCATCACCAGGTGCAACACGATCGGGATGCCGACCAGCATCGTACCGAGCACCAGTGACAGGTTCACAAACGCCATGACAGTCGACTCGTTGCGTGGGACGCGCTCTCTCCAGCCTCTTCCATTGCCACATCGCGCGAGCAGCTTCGCCAGCGGACAAGGCGCTAGAAGCGCGCCTGCCGGCTGAGCAGATACTCCAACAACGCCTTGTCGAACGGCATGCTCGTGTCGAGCGGTACATAGTCAATGCCGCTCTGGAAACATTCGCGGCGGTAAGTCTCACGAAACGCCTCCACCTCCTGCAGGTACTCGCGCCGGAAATGGTCGGCATCCAGCCGCACCCTCTGCTGCGTCTCCGGATCCTCCAGCTCCACCGTGCCCTGGAAGGGGAACTGAACCTCGGCTTCGTCCAGCACGTGAAACAGGATCACGTCGTGGCCGCCATGCCGCAGCTGGCGCAGCGCACGAATCACCGGCTCCGGGTCCACCAGCAGGTCGGAGAAGATCATGATCAGACTGCGGTGCCGCAGCATGGCGGCGATCTGGATCAGGCTGCGCGCCACATCCGTTTCACCGGCCGGCTGCAGCCGCGACAGATGGGACAGCAGATTCCCCAGGTGCGCCCGCTTGGATCGCGGCGCCAGGCTGTCCCGCACCCGCTGGTCAAACGTGATCAGACCCACCGGGTCCTGCTGGTGGATCATCAGGTAGCACAAGGACGCCGCCAGGCAGATGGCATAGTCGAATTTCGACAGGTCCTGGCGATACGTGTAGCCCATCGAACGGCTGAGGTCCATCACCAGGTAGCCCGTGATGTTGGTTTCGGCCTCGAATTTCTTCACATAGAACTTGTCCGTCTTGGCGAAGACCAGCCAGTCGATGTCCTTGGGATCGTCCCCGGTGGTGTACTTCCGGTGCTCGCTGAACTCCACCGAGAACCCGTGAAACGGGCTGGCGTGCAGACCCTGCAGGAAGCCGCGGACCACGAACTGCGCGCGCAGATCCAGCCGCTTGATCTGGTTGATGACTTCCGGCTTCAGGTATTTCTCAACCGATGACATGGCGATCCGTACGCGCCAGTCGGGCGCTCCCCCAGATGTGTGCTACGGCCGCCGTCGGGTCGGTTCAGCGAACTTGGGCACTTCCGGTTCGGGGACTTCGTCCAGCAGGCGCAGGATCAGATCTTCGGTCGTCATGCCTTCGGCCTGCGCCTGGAAATTGGTGCTCACGCGATGGCGCAACACGGGGATGGCGATGCGGCGGACGTCGGCGACGGCCACCGAGAACCGCCCGTCCATGGCCGCCAGGGCCTTGCCGCCGTTGATCAGGAACAGGCCGGCGCGCGGCCCGGCACCCCAATCCACCAGGTCGCGCACGAACTCCGGTGCCGTCTCGTCCCGCGGGCGCGTGGCACGCACCAGCCGCGTCACGTACTTGACAATGTAATCGCTCACCGCCACCGAGCTGACCAGCTTCTGGAGGTTCACAATGGCCCGGCCAGAGAGCACCTTGCGCACCTCGACCTTCTCGTTGCGGCTGCCCACCGCCAGAATCTTCTCCTCTTCCTCCGCGGTCGGATAGCCGACCTTGATGTTGAACATGAACCGGTCGAGCTGCGCCTCCGGCAGCGGGTAGGTCCCCTCCTGCTCGATCGGGTTCTGGGTGGCAATCGTGAAGAACGGGTCGGGTAATTCGTACGTCTGGCGCCCCACCGACACCTCCCGTTCCTGCATCGCCTGCAGCAGGGCAGCTTGGGTCTTGGGAGGGGTCCGGTTGATTTCGTCCGCCAGCAGAATGTTGGTGAAAGTGGGGCCCTCCATGAACCGGAAGACGCGTTTGCCCCGCTCGTCCTCCTCCAGCACGTTGGTGCCCGTGATGTCGGAGGGCATCAGGTCCGGCGTGAACTGGATGCGTTTGAAGCCGACGTCGAGAATCTGGGCCAGGGTGCTGACCATCAAGGTCTTGGCCAGGCCGGGCACGCCTTCGAGCAGGCAGTGGCCGCGCGTGAAGATCGCCGCAAACAACTGCTCGATCACCTCGTTCTGGCCGATGATGACCTTCTGCAGCTCCTGCTGCATCACGATCCGGTGCTGGCTGAACTCCTGGAGGATCTCACCCAGATTTCTTTGTTTCGTGGACACGACCCTGCTGCTTTCTCAAAACACCCCTGGTTCGAAGTCGTAGATTCTATCGCTCGCACTGGCGGCCAGCAATGCTTGGCGCACCGTGTTGCCGCCCTAACTCTGGAATCCTAAGATATTTGTGACGACGGGGGTGAGTCCGGGAGAGGGAAAGCGGTTATGAAGCGCGGAATCCAAGTTGCGGTCATGGCGACCATAGCGATCGCACTGGCCGGTGCCCCCGCGGTGGGCGAAGTCACGGATCGGGACGTGCGGCAGACGATTGAACAGGGAGTCAAGTTCCTGAAGGAGAATCAGGACAAGGTGCGCGGCGGATGGTCGGAACATCCGGCGCAGCCTGGCGGGCTCTCGGCGCTGTGCACCCTGGCGCTGCTCAACGCCGGGGTGACCGTCGACGACCCGGCCATGGTCAAAGCGCTCGACTACATCCGCAGCTTCAATGCGCCCGATATGACCTACTCCGTCGCGCTGCGCACCATGGTGCTGTGCGCGGCGGAACCCAAGAAGGATCTGCTCACGATTCGCGGGAATGTGAAATGGCTTGAGGCCGCGCAACTGACCGACGCCACCAGTTCAGCCCGTGGCCGCAAAGGGATGTGGACCTACTCGCTGCGAGGTCCCGGAGACAACCTTTATACCGGCGACAACTCCAACACGCAGTTCGCCCTGCTGGCACTCAACGAAGCCGAACGGGTGGGCGTGCAGGTCAATCCGGCCACCTGGCGGCTGGCGCTGGAGCACTGGCAGCAGACGCAGAAAGAAGACGGCGCGTGGGGTTACACCCCCCGCGAGGCGTCGACCGGCAGCATAACGTGCGCCGGCGTCTGCTCGGTGGTGATCGCCAGCGGCCGACTCAGCTCGGGCAGCGCCAGGATCGGCGACAACGGCAGCGTATCGTGCTGCGGGGAAAGCGACCCGGATAACAGTGTGGAACGCGGTCTGTCCTGGCTCGGAAAACACTTCAGCGTGCACGCCAACCCGGGCGGCCGGTCCTACCTGCTGTACTACCTCTACGCCCTGGAACGCACCGGTCGGTTGACCGGGCGCCGGTTCATCGGCGGACACGACTGGTACCGGGAGGGGGCCGAGTTGCTGGTGAACGAACAGGACAAGATCGGCGGCAGCTGGCGCGGAGTCGGCACGTCCGAAAGCAATGCGCTGGTCGCCACGTCGTTCGCGTTGCTGTTCCTTTCCAAAGGGCGCCGGCCGGTGGTGATCGCCAAAGCCCAATACGAAGAAGGGCGGGAATGGGACCTCCACCCCGGCGGCGTTCCCAACCTCACCCGCCACATCGAACGCGTGTGGCTGCGCGAACTCAGCTGGCAGACGATCGACCTGCAGGCCGCTACGGTCGGAGACCTGCTCGAAGCGCCAGTGCTGTTCTTGAGCGGTCGGCAGCCTCTGACGCTGACGCGGGAACAGCGGGAGCAGCTGCGCAGATATGTGGAACAGGGAGGGTTCATTTTTGCCGAAGCCTGTGACGGCGACGGATGCGATGGGCAGGCCTTCGATGCCTCCTTCCGCCAACTCATGAAAGAGCTGTTTCCCGAATCCGGGTTCCGCCTGTTGCCACCCGACCATCCCGTGTGGTTCGCCGAAGCCAAAGTCGATCCCGCCCACATCAAGGAGCTCTACGGAGTCGATGCCTGCTGCCGCACGAGCGTGGTGTACTGTCCGACGAATCTGTCGTGTTACTGGGAACTCAGCGCCGAAGGGCGTGAGCTCAACGCGCCGGACGACGTCCGCAAGGCGATCGAAGCGCGCGTGCAGATCGGCCAGAATGTGGTGGCCTATGCCACCAATCGCACCCTGAAAGAGAAACTCGACCGCCCCAATATCGCTGTCGAGGACGGCGCGGTGACACCCGGATCCCGCGATGTGCTGGTGATCCCCAAGCTGCAGCACGGAGGGGGCAGCGACGACGCGCCTCACGCGCTGGCCAACCTGATGCAGTATGTGCGGCAGGAAGTGGAGCTGCGCGCGCTGACCGAACACCGCCTCGTCTCCGCGACCGCCAGCGATCTGTTCGAGTACCCGATCCTGTTTGTCCACGGCCGGCGCAGCTTCCGCTGGAATGCCGCCGAGCGCAAGGCGCTGGCAGACTACGTCGCCCACGGCGGATTCATCTTCGCCGACGCGATCTGCGCCAGTCCGGACTTCGCCAACGCCTTCCGCCAGGAGCTGGAAGCGATCTTTCCCGACCAGAAGCTCCAGCCGATCCCGCCGAACCACCCGCTCTTCTCCGACGACTTCAGCGGGTTCGATCTGAGCCGTGTGACCATCAACGATCCGCTGCTGGCGCCGGAGGGCGAACGACTTGACGCCCGCCGCACGCAGACTGCGCCGGCGCTCGAAGGACTCCAGATCGACGACCGCTATGCGGTCGTGTTCTCACCCTACGACATCAGCTGCGCGCTGGAGAGCAGTTCCACGATGCAGTGCAAGGGATACATCAAAGAGGACGCGGCCAGGTTGGGCACCAACATCATTCTGTTCGCACTGCAGCAGTGACGAAAATGGCAGGCACCATGCAGGACCGAACGCGGCCCCACCGGCCCACCACCAGCTCCGTTGTTCTGCTGCTGTCGCTGCTGGCGCTGGCCCTCGCGCTGCGCACCGGCGTTGTGCTGGTACGCTGGGAACGACTCGGCGCAGATCCCGATGCCTACCGGCTGATCGCCGAGAACGTCGCGCAGCGCGGCGCGTACAGCCGGAGCGCTGCGGACGTGCCCGCGGCGCCGACCGCGTTCCGCCCTCCCGCCTACCCGCTGCTGCTGGCGACCGCCGCCCGCCGCGCAACGGTGACTCCCGCCACAGTGGCCGTCATCCACATCGCGACGGGAACGCTCACCGTGCTGCTCGTCTGGATCCTCGGCCAGCACTGGGGACTCGGCTGGCGGAGTGGTCTCGCCGCGTTCCTGGTGGCCGCCGATCCGATCCTGCTCAACCAGACTGCCGAAGTGATGACCGAGACGCTGGCCACCCTGTTGGGTGCGCTCGGGCTGCTCGCGCTCACGCAGTGGAGCGCGCGCCGGACCTATGGGGCCGGCGCACTGGCTGGGGCTGCCAGCGGCCTGGCCGTGCTCTGCCGCCCCACCTTCCTGATCTGGGCCGGCCTGTGCGGCGTCTACTACGTCGTGACCGAACGGAACTGGAAGAGCGCCCGGCAGAGCGCCGTGTTTGCACTCGCGCTGGCCATCACCCTGTTGCCGTGGGGCGAACGCAACCTGCGCCTGCTCGGACGACCCATCGTCACGACTACCCACGGCGGCTACACTCTGCTGCTGGCAAACAACCCGTTCTTCTACCGGCACCTCGCGCACGGGACCGGAGGCAGCGTCTGGGACGCTCGCGAACTGGAACCGCTGCTGCACGTTCAGCCAGACGGCGCTGCCGCACCACCGGCTCACGCAGAGAGTGAGATCGACAGCGATCGTCGCCTCTACGCGCTGGCACACCAGACGATCCGGCAGCAGCCCGCGATGTTCCTGTATTCCTGTCTCGTGCGGGTGGGCGCGCTGTGGAGCCCGCTGGCGCATCAGATCGATCCCCACGAATCCCGCGCCGTCACCGGGATGCGCTGGGCGGCCGCGCTCTGGTACGGCCTGGTGTTCGTCCTGGCTGCGGTCGGGGCCTGCCGACTGCGCAGCAACCTGCTCCGCACCCCCTGGGCATGGGGCTCGCTGTGCATCGCCGCCCTCACGCTCGTCCACGCCGTCTATTGGTCAAATATCAGGATGCGCGCGCCCGTCATGCCGATCGTCGCGCTGGTGGCGGCCGCCGGCATCCGACGCGACGCCGCCAGCCGCCGCCAGCCGGTGTCCAGGAGCAACAACGAGGCGAGGCAATAAGACGCTCCGCCCTCGTCCGCGAAGAACCACAGACGGGAACGAGGTCGCGAGGGACGAGCAGGGGCCGAGGCAGCACAAGGGGGAGGCGGTCCTCGCGTCTCCGCTCGGCGGGCTCTGACGGTCTTGCCTAACGTGTGTTCTGGCAATGCTTTGCGCCTCGAGTGTTGCTTTCAAAGCTGCCTTGCGACGAAGCGGCGACACCTCTATAATCCCGCGGCTCTATTTTTCAGAGTACCCGTCTCGCGTTGTCGCAGCGCCTGATCATGGGGTGACTGTTGGCGTCGTATATGGCAAGGATGCCGTACCCTGAACTGGTCTCATCGCATCGGACATTTTGCAGTTGGCTGGCGACTCGTGGTGCCGCACCAACCTGTGGGGCGTAATTCGATTGTGCGAATTGCCGCCTGGGTGTTGGCCGGACTGTGGTGCGCTGCGCCGTGGGCGCTGGCCGATATCCAGATGCCGGTACCCGATCCGCAGTGGCCGATCACGATCGACGGCGCGTCTGCCGAACACTGGCAGCAGGGTGCGGTGGAGGCCTGGGTCGTGCGCCGCGGGGTGATTCGGCAGGGCGAGTTCGCTGCGCAGGCTGAGGAAGCGGTTGTCTGGATCGACCGTGCGCCGCCTGAGAGCGGCGATGTGAGTCGGGCGACGGTGTACCTGGAGGGTTCCGCGGCGGTGGATTTTGGCCGGGCCGGTGGTGTGCATCCCGCGACGGGTGCCGCCGCCCAGTCGATTCGGGATCACACGTGGTTTGGCCGCCTGGTCACCCGCAGCGCAATTGACGTGCGTGCACCTCGGAGCGAGGCGGCTGAGGGCCGTCAGTCAGCCGTCTATGCACGGGGCCGCCAGGCGTGGGACGCGGCGGCCAACGGCGTTCAGCTGGCCCAGTTCACAGCACCTGTCCAGCCAGCACCTGTCCAGCCAACGCCTCTGCAGCCAGCGCCGCCGGTGTTTGCGCCGTCAGTGCTGCCGCCCGCTGTTCCCGCTGCTGCGGCGCCGGCCACGCTGCAGCCGCCCGTGTTGCCGCCGCCGGCAACCGAGCCGGCGCCGGAAGTCCTGCCGCAGCCTCCCGCGGCGCCGGTCATGCCGACGGAGAAGCGGGTGCAAGTCGGGCCGCGCAGCAACACGCTCATCCACATCAAGAGCTTCCCGGGCACGTTGCCCAATCAGTCCGTGACGGTGTTCAGCAACGGGATCCGGGCGGTCATCGAGGGTGTGGAAGCGCCGCGTTTTGGCAACCTCGGCCGGATCGTGATCGAGACGGATCGGCTGGTTCTCTGGGGCCCGAGCCTGAAGACGCTCTCGACTGAGGGTTCCGAAGCCGCCGGTGGTGCGGATGTGCCGATCGAAGTGTACATGGAAGGCAACATTGTGTTCCGGCAGGGCGACCGGCTCATCTACTCTGACCGGATGTACTACAACGCGACGTACGAATACGGCGTCGTGCTGGCGGCGGAAGTGTTCACGCCGGTTCCCGATTATCAGGGCATCGTGCGGCTGAAGGCCGACGTGTTGCAGCAGCTGAACCGGCAGTTCTTCCAGGCTTACGGGGCGGCGATCACGACCCGTGAAGGGAAGAACCTGACGCAGGAGCGCCT